>JBDRBZ010000115.1:0-9387 GCA_043822175.1 Candidatus Omnitrophota bacterium | reverse complement strand
CCGGCGTGCCGACGCGCCATGTGGCTATGTATATGGGCAGGATATAAAATACCGAAAGGCAAATACCGTATCCGGTGAAATAATCCGCTACTCCGACCAACACATCAAGAAAAGCGGCTAAAAGAAAAAGCAAAACCGCCTGTTTCCGGTCTATTCCTGTTTCATCCCACATAAAATGTCTCCCTTTCAGTTATATTATACCATCAAGAATCAGGGACGGCAAATTCATTCCTGAATATCCCCCGCATGGGCATATGACAGGACTTAGAATACATTATATTATGATAATAAGGCAGATGATTATGGTGCGGAAGGGGGGAGTTGAACCCCCAAGACCTTGCGGCCATACGGTCCTGAGCCGTACGCGTCTGCCAGTTCCGCCACTTCCGCATTTAATCACTTAATGCGCGATAAGCTCTATTGAATGCCTGTTTAACGCTTCCCTGAATTCGCCGCCGCATAGAAGTTTGAGCTCTTCTTCGCAGCCGGCATGACAGGGCTTAAAACCCGGGTGACATCCCAGTTCAGTAATACCATCTTTTATTTCGGAAATCAATAAAAAAAGCTCCTCTCTTGTAATACTGTGGGCACGGAAATGCCCTTCGAAGAAATCGTTATGCCTCAGGCCGGAATTCTTAAGAATCCCCCGCGAAAAAAAACAAGCCGCGCGAAGCGCCAGATGCCTGGCGATGTTCACCGGTTCGGAGGCATGACGCATTATGCCGATCTCCTCGAAGGGGAACCTGATATTTTGAATGTTTTCTTCCCGCATAATTTCGATGACTATTTTCAGGACCGGGCCGAGCATGTGCACATGCTCATGGCTGTCGACGTGACTTATCAGAAAACCGGCCTCTTTTATTTTTCTCACCTGCGCGGCTAATTCGGCCCGCGCCTCATCAGTATCGATCCTGCCCAGCGCAAAGCCCGCCACGAGGCGCGGAAAATGTCCGGGGAAAGCGCCATTCCTGTCAACAAGCGTCCTGACCGTATCCGCAGGTCTTACGGGCCTGAGCGCCCCGGTCAGGGCCAGATGCGCCCCGATCTTTTTAATGCCGGCCCTGCGCGCTTCTTCCGCCGCGTGCCTAAACGAGTCCCCCGCGGCAAGGATGCTCATGTCGGTAACGGCGCCTTGCTCGTAGCACTTCAATATGCCGTTATTTACGCTTTCCGCGATACCGAAATCATCCGCGTTTATTATCAGTTTTTTACTCACGCGCGTATGCCCCTATCAGCTTTTATCCGGCAGCTTGAATCTGAACCGCAGCATATCGGAGAACGTCCCGGCGATCACGGAGAGCCTGGCTATCTTCGAGGCCCCCTGACGCCTGGAACGGAAAATAAGCGGATACTCCGCTATCACGGCTCTCTTCCGTTTGGCGTTAATGAATATTTCCGCGTCGACAAAGGGGCTTTTGGAAATAAGGTTCATTCCCTCGAGCACTTCTCTTCTGAATATTTTGTAGCCCGAATTAACGTCTTTTATCCTGATCCTGAACAGGACCTGTAGCAGGGTATTGTATCCCCAGGATATGATCTTCCTTTTAAGATTCTCCCCCTTTTTTATCATGCTTGTGGCCGTAACGATATCGGCCTTTTCTATCATCGGCAGGGATTTTTTTATATCGAGCAGGCTGACGGGCAAATCAGCGTCCGTATAAATAACTATGTCCTTTACGGCCCGCTTAAGCCCTGCGGCAAGCGCGCCCCCGAATTTCGTGTTCTCCCTCATTCCCACGACATGTATGTTGGCGTCTTTTTCGGACATGCGACGGGCGATATCCCCTGAGCCGTCAGTGCTGGCATCGTCCGAAATAATGATCTCATAATCGTCCGTAAGCGCTTTAGCTATAATGCGGACCTCTTCGATGCTGTCCTCTATGGCCTCGCGCTCATTGAACATGGGGATGACAAACGAAATGCTATGACGGGTCATCTATGGACCTTTCTTTAAGATAATGGCCGTCCGGGGGGACTTTATTGGTCACCAGCGCTTTCTTTCCTGACCTCCAGACAACATATGTGCTTTTCCGGAAGGGCCTTTTATCATCCGTGTACATCTGCCTGTGATTTTTATCCTTGATAACGCCCCATGCCCTTTTATCCGAATTAAAAAATTTTGTCATCTTATCATGCTTATGTATATCCGGGACGTCTTCCGTGTCCAGATAAAAGGCCACTCCCCTTCTGTAATCCGTTTCCGCCCCGACCATATCTCCGGGTTCAAGATGTTTTTTGATTTCGGCCGCCGCAAAGGCGCTTGATTCGTACGCGCCTATGGGCTCTGCCATCACAAGGACCATGGGCAGGGCCAGCACCGCTACGGTAAGCGCCACGGATCCGAAAAACAGCTCTTTCTTTTTGAAAAGCACCGAACAGAGAGACGCCATAAGACACGGCAGCACGAACATGCACGTAACCGTAACCGGCTTCAGCATAAAGGGATATTTGCGACCCACGATAATACAGGCCAGCGCCATAGAGACCAGCATGACGGCTATATACGAGACAGCGCTCACTGTCTCGGCTCTGTTAAACCCCCTGGTCCGTAAACTCAGTTCCCAGAACCTGCCCATAAATACGGCCAGGGCAGGAAAAACAGGAAATATGTAGGTAGGCAGCTTTGTCCGCGATACGGAAAAGAAGACAAAAAACACCGCCAGCCATATAAGCAGAAGCGCGTATTGTTTCCGGAAATCCCTGTCGCGATTTATTATAAGGCCCGTACCGTAAGGCAGGAATACGCTCCACGGCAAAAAGCCGCCCAGTATAATCGGAATATAGTAATAGAATACGTCCCCGATTTTGTGCTCCGGCTCGAGAAAACGGGTAATATTCTGAAACCCGAAAAAATGCCCTATAAAAGCGCCTCCGTGGACTTTGCCCATGAGGTAATACCAGGGCGCGGTTACCGCCAGAAATACCGCCGCGCCTGCCAGAACAGGAAACCTCAAGACAGCCTTCGGGTCCTTAACCGCGATCAGGTAAATAAAGATTATCGCCGCGGGCAGCACAAGGCCGACGGGCCCTTTTGTCAGGACCGCCCCGCCGAAACATGCCGCGGCAAGGAGATACGGGGCCTTCCGGTCATTCTTCATATACCCATCAAGGTAAAACACAAACCCGTACAGGATAAAAACGCATAAAACCATATCCGTAACACAGGCACGGGCCAGCACTATGTATTCCAGGGTAGTGGCCATTACCAGCGAGGCGTAAAGGCCCGTTCTCCTGGAGAAAAGGCGGGAAGCGAGCAGGTAAACTCCGAGAATGCCCAGGATCCCGAAAACAGCCGACGGAAACCTGGACCCGAATTCATTGACTCCGAAAATTTTGTAGCTCAGGATAATCAGCCAGTAATAGAAAGCCGGTTTTTCGAACTGCGGCTCGCCGAATATGCGCGGCGTCAGCCATTCTCCGCGAACCATCATCTCTTTGGCGGTTTCGGCATAAAAAGGCTCATCCGGATCTGTCAGGGCCATCTCCCCGAGCCCGAAGAGAAACAGGTAGGCGGAAAACAGCATGATCAGCGCTACGGCAGCCGTAAATCTTTTATCATTCATGGGATCCCGCAACCGTCTCAGGAAATGGCCTGTCGTACTTTAGGCCCGATTTTCTGGTATATCAGGGAGGCCAGGACAAGTTTAAATATTGCCCCCGGCAGGAATGGAACAAGCCCCATCATCAAAGCCGCGTACGGGCCTATTTTCAAAATAAGGCAAAGCCAGGAGATACCGAACACGTATATGGTCAATTGTCCTGCCAACAGGAAAACCGCTGTCCGCAAAAAACCCGCGGGCCTGTATACATCGAACAACTCGCCTATCACCACGGACCCCGCTATGAAACCGATGATATACCCCCCTGTGGGACCCATGATATGCGCGAGCCCGCTGCCGTACCCCTGGAATACAGGCAATCCCGCCAGCCCTAATCCCATGTATCCGAGCATGGTGACTGAGCCGAATTTCCGTCCGAGCATCGCCGCCCCGAGTATTACGAACAATGTCTGCAGCGTAATCGGCACCGGCGTAAACGGCAAGGGCACCCTGACATAGGCGCCGATAATCATCAGCGCGAGAAAGACCGTAACCGCAAAAACACGGGCTTTCCCTTTATTTAAAACCAATTCCTGTGACTGCAATATTTCTGATATCTGCATATCTAGTCCTCCCCGCCCCGGAGGGGCGCATTTCATATCAATATTCTCGCATAAGAATACTATATATACGCTATTTTGTCAATCGCATATAGACGTTGGGGGAATAGGGGACGGAGTTAACTTATTAACTTAATGAAAAAAATAAAAATTTTTGCAGTAAAAAACCCGGATTTTACGTCTTTCTATAGTAGAGGGGGGAAACTGCAAAGAATCTCTGAAAATGCGAAAATTTAGCCTGTCTAATATGAGGGACGGTGTTAACTTATTAACTTAATAAGCCAAGATCAATCGAGACCTCATCAGGACAGTTTTTATACACATAACAATAGCGCAAAGAGGTAAAAACAAAAAGGAGGCACAAGATGACAGAAAAACAGTTTTGGAATTTGGTGAAAAACATTCAAAAAAATAATCGGCCCAAATTACTTGCTGCTGGAATAATTCAGGCGGAAAATCCTGAAGAATTGTCAGCGGCAAAACGTCTCTGCCGTCAGCCGTGCGGCCCAAATGGCAAACTGGACGATCTCACCCCAAACGAGTTAAAAGCCGCAGCTCAACTTTTGTTTGCCAAAGAAACAAGCCTTGAATGCAAAGAAATCATCATCATGACGTTAGCGCATAAACCCACTAAATACGCCTTAAACACACTGAAGAAATACAGAAAGGTACCTGATAAAGAATTATCTCATTTTGTAGAATTTGCCATCCAAGAATGCGAATGGTGGAACAACTAAAAGGAGGAACTCGCCATGCCACGCAACAAAAGACTTCATATTCCAGGGGCCGTCAATCATGTAATAGTCCGCGGATTGGAAAAACGTTTGTTGTTTCTTAACGATAAAGACCGCTTTGAATTCCTGGGGCGTCTTGGTAACGCTCTTAACGATACCCTTTGTCAATGTTACGCATGGGTGCTTATGCCCAATCACATCCACCTGCTTATACGTACAGGCATAAAATCGTTAACAGATCTTATGAGAAGCCTTCTGACCGGATACGCTATCTACTTTAATCGCGCGCATAATCGCCACGGGTATTTATTCCAAAATAGATATAAATCCATTTTATGCCAAGAAGACCGATATTTTGCAAAGCTGGTTTCATATATACACCTCAACCCGGTTAGAGCAAAAATCATTGAATCCGTTGACGAACTTGACTATTACCCGTGGAGTGGGCACGCCGCAATCATCGGCACAAAGAAATGCCCATGGCAAAATACGGACGAGGTTCTTTCTCGTTTTAAAAGAAATAAGCAAGCGGCAAGGGCCGCATACCGGGAATTGCTTATCGAACAGGCCCAAAAGGGATTTGACGAGAACTTGACCGGAGGCGGCCTGAGAAGAAGCGCTGGCGGATGGCACAACATTAAATTGTCAAGACATAAAGACTCATTTTGGAGGGGCGATGAACGGATATTAGGCGACTCTGCATTCGTTGAAGAAACGCTTGAAATAAGCAATGAATATTTAGACGGAAAATTTGCTTTACAATGTTCCGGGTGGGACATTAATAAGCTTATATCTCATGTATGCGCCTTATACAAGATACCCCCTAAAGAATTACTAAAGAAAGGCAGATCTAATGAACTTTCGGCAGCCAAAGGGCTCATTTGTTATTGGGGATATTGTACCTTGGGTATATCCGGGGCAGATTTAAGCAGGTATTTTAACATCTCCAGACCAGCTATATCGAAAAATATTGCTCTGGGTAAGAATATTAGCGAGGAACAATGCCTTAAGTTAATAAGTTAACTCCGTCCCCTATTCTCATATTACCCTTGCCGGGGCGATACCGCGGTGTTATAATATTGCGCAAAATGAGCGATTATACGGATAAGATTAATGTCGGGGTTGTCGGGGTAGGGCATCTGGGGGCTTTGCACGCGAGGGTGTATTCCCAGATAAAAAGCGCTAACCTGGTCGGCGTATGCGATGTAGACAAGAAACGCGCGAAAAAAGTAGGGCGCAAACATAAGGTCTGGTATTTCGCGGACTTCAGCGAATTGTTCGATAAGGTACAGGCCGTAAGCATTGCCGTCCCCACCAGCATGCATTACCGGATAGCCAAAGAGTTCCTCATTCACGGCATCCATGTGCTTGTTGAAAAACCCATTACGTCCACGTATGAGGAGGCCGATGAGCTTGTCCGCCTCGCAACGGAGAGGAACCTTATCCTTCAGGTGGGCCATATCGAGAGATTTAATCCCGCCGTCCGCGCGATGGAACCGTTCATCACCAACCCGAAGTTCATAGAGGGCCAGAGGATGGGGCCGTTCTCGAAAAAAGCCAGGGTAAAGGACGTGGGCGTGGTCCTGGACCTCATGATACATGATATTGACCTTATTTTAGGGCTCATGGGAACCGATGTCAAACATATAGAGGCGGTAGGGGCGTCCAGCGTGTCCAAGTTCGAGGACATGGCAAACGTGCGCCTTACTTTCCGCAACGGCGTCATATGCGATATCACCGCCAGCCGCATAACAAAAGAAGAAATACGGAAAATCCGCATTTTTCAGGAAGACTCGTACATCCTGCTGGACCTTCTGCACAAGGAAGCGTATATTTTCAAAAAAATAGACGGCATCATAAAAAAAGACAAGATAAAGATCCTGAAGACCGAACCCCTCAAAGAAGAACTCAAAAGCTTTATCAATTGCGTCCGGTCCGGGACGCGTCCTATCGTATCCGGGGAAGAAGGGCGCAAGGCCCTCGGCGTCGCGCTCTCGATACTGGAAACAATGCAGACACGGTAAGAATATGAAAAAACGGATCCTCATATCCGCCGGAGAATCGTCGGGGGACCAGCACGCATCAAAGCTCATCCGGGAACTTCTGAAACTCGATCCGGATATCGAATTTTTCGGCATCGGCTGCGACCGCATGGAGGCCTCGGGGGTCAGGCTCCTGGAGCGCATGGACAGGCACGCCATAGTGGGGGTATGGGAAGTCGTCGCCAATATCGGCTTTATAAAAAACCTGTTCGACAGCTTCAAAAAGCGCCTGGACGAGTCAAAGACAGATCTCGCCATCCTGATAGATTATCCCGGGTTCAATCTGGCGCTCGCGAAAATGCTGGCGTCGCGTAAAATTCCATGCGTTTACTACATAACGCCCCAGATCTGGGCATGGGGCATGTGGCGCATACGCTCCATAAGAAAGTATGTTAAAAAAGCCATAGTTATACTGAACTTTGAAGAAGCATTATACAAAAAGCTCGGCGTTGACGCGACATTCGTCGGCCACCCGCTTCTGGATGACCCCGTAACCATGCCGGCTCAGGAAGAGGCGCGCGCCCGGTTGGGCCTGGAGCCCGATAAGCATACGATAGCGCTCCTGCCCGGATCCCGGCCCCTGGAAGTTAAAAGGATCCTGCCGGTCCTCATCCAAACATGCGCCATACTCGGGAAGCAGCTTGACACGCAGTTTGTGATATCCAGGAGCCCGAATGTCGATAGCGCCATTTATGAGGAGGTATTCACCGCTCACGGCAACCCCCGCATAACCGTCACGGCCGGAGGAGTCACCGACTGCCTCGCGGCGGCTGATTTCGTTATAACGGCGTCCGGGACAGTTACGCTTCAGGTAGCCATGGCCGAAAAGCCCATGATTATAACCTACATTACATCCATGCTGACATATCTGCTCGGTAAGATATTCGTAAGAACACGGATAGGGCTCGTGAATATTATCGCCGGTGAAGACATCTGCCCTGAAATTCTGCAGTTTTACGCCACGCCGGACGCCCTCGCGCGTGAGGCTTGCGCCATAATCTCCTCAGACGCTAAACGCGGCAGCATGATATCAGGCCTCAGGCGCGTAAAAAAATTACTCGGTGAGCCGGGGGCGGCCGGGAAAGCCGCCGGGATAATAAATCACATTCTGGCCGGGCGGTAATTACTAGACAACCACTATGCTGATATTATTGATATTGGCTTCTCTGACGGTTTTTTCTTTTTCGGAGAGAAACATCCTGCCGCTTTCTATGGCCAGGACACGGCCTTGACAACCGCTCATGGTCCTTATGGTTTCGGGGCCGATCAGGGGGACGTCCCACCTCATGTCCTGTTTCGGCCTTGCCAGCTTTACTACGACAAAGTCTGACCCCAGGAGATCACCCGCCCTGCGGATGGTAAGATCAGTGCCTTCCATGGCCTCTACCGTAACTATTGCTTTGTTCTTGACGGTAATAGTCTGGCCGACATCGAGACCGGCCAGTTCGCGGGCAATATCCATGCCGAAAAACACATCCCTCATCTCTTCCTCTGTGGGCTGTCTTTCGGTAATAACGCCTTTTTGGGGCAGCAGGTCTGACAGATAGTCCAGCCCCGATATAACGGTAATCCCGATTTTAGCCAGGCGGTTTGTGACCTCCTCCAGTATCGTATAGTCCATGTTGTCCCTTGTGCCTTTGAGGACCTCTTCCACGTCTTTATTCTGGTCAAGCCTCCTGAACACCATGGATTTGTCAATTTTGCCCACCATTGCCATTTTCTTAATGCGTTCGGCTATAAGGAGAAAAATAAATTTCTGAACCCTGAATTTCTCCACGTCGATCCAGTGCACCCTGTCAGCCACCTCGCCGATCTCTTCCGACGTAATACCCCTGACCGCAAAAACGATCGGCACACACCCCTTTTTTTTGGCCTCCGACACAAAGATAACGGGAAATCTGCCGCTTCCGGCTATTACGCCTAACCTGTCCGCGCCCATAAACTCACCGCCTTATACAGCTTCCTTCTGCTGCGAACCCATAATGGCAAACATCATTTCTGCCTCTGCGACCATCTCGCCGTCAACCCTGGCGACACCGTGAAGTTGAACAATACGCGACCGGTTGCCCGTGATTTCGACTTCCAGAAGCAGCGTGTCCCCGGGTACCACCGGTTTCCTGAATTTAGCTTTATTGATGGAGGCGAAATACGCTATTTTCCCGGCATTTTTATTATCCCGCAGGGCTATTACCCCCCCGGTCTGGGCAAGCGCCTCGATTATCAGGACCCCGGGCATGATCGGCTGCCCCGGAAAGTGCCCCTGAAAAAAACTCTCGTTTCCCGTCACATTTTTCAGACCCGTTACTTTAGTATCTTCGATCGATACGATTTTATCGATCAAAAGGAAGGGATATCTATGGGGAAGAATTGTTTTGATTTTATTAATGTCCATTACGGTTTTCATAAGCTACCTCCTTCGGCTATGTCGCTAACAGCTTTTTTATAAGCTCTT
>JBDRBZ010000114.1:0-4283 GCA_043822175.1 Candidatus Omnitrophota bacterium | reverse complement strand
ATCAGAATAAGAATAAAGCGCCGGGGGCATCGTCACTTTCGCAGCGTCTGTCTTGCATACCAACGAGTCGCGCTTTAAGTGTTTTTTCCTCTCCATTATCGCGATTACGGGATCTTTAATGCCCTGCCCTATTCCCGAAAGCGTTTCCTTTTCATGCCGGATCTCGAGATCGTCGCGCATCAGATGGTACATGGCCCGGGCGTGTCTCTTTTCGCGGTTTTTGTGCGTAAAATAAATTTCCCTTTTTATGAACCATATAACAGGATTGGCTATAATCTCATAACAGATATTCACGGCCATGACCATGACAAAACCCGACATCAGGAGCCCCACATAAGGATGCCAGAATGACAAGAGGCAGCCCTTAAGGGCTTTGTACACGAGCGGCCTAAGGACATGTATGCCTATAAGGCCGAGCGCTGAAAATTTTATTACCGCCAATAATTTCTTCGGAAGCTTCATGTCCGCGAACGCGGTTTTCCCTTTCTTCGGAAACACGCCTTTCACATAATCCCATCCCCCGTCCATCTGGCCGGGATATTGCCTGAAAATCGCGCCTATCTGTCTTCTTAATTCATTATATTCAATCTCCGCGTCCTCAAAATCATCCGGCGAAAGCGCGATATGGCACGCCTTGAGCACACCGCGCAGGTACACCATGGTAAAGGTCTCCATGAAAACGCTGTCCGTATTTAGCCGTCTATTATTAAGCACTATGGAACTCGGCGGCCTATGCCCATATTTGTTATAAAAATTCCTGTAGAAATTACTGTCCGTCCGCACCCGATCGCGGAATCCTTTAAGATCATTCGCGAGAATCAATGCGGCTATCCTGCGGAAAACAACCCAGTCCGGGCCTTCGCCGACCGATCCGGCCGGCTTTTCATGCGCGCCCAAAAGGTACGTTGCGATGCCTATCTTGGCCTGGATAAGAGGTTCGGCCGATCTTATTGCAGGCGTAATTTTGGCCAAAGCAGTCTCGGCGCCGAACAGCCTGTCTACGCCTTTTTCCCCGTTTCCTACGGCTTCGTTCAAAAGGGCGGTGTTCTTATTTATCCTGTCATGAAGCAAATTCTTTCTTGATTCCGTTTCCCGCGCGTAGAGCCCGCTGACATCCCTAAAAACATCTTCCGGATTTTGGGCGCGGGATATCAGGCTTCGCAGCACATTTTCGATCATGAAACTTAAACCCAAACGGTCGCCTGTTATCTCATCCGCGAGAAGATCCGAAGCCACGGCCAGTGCGCCGTCGGTTCCCTCCAGTTCCTCGATCATGAGAATCGCGATAAATTCCCGCCTCAACGCCTTCATTTCAGCGTACATCTCTTTCACTTTATCGACGCGCCCTTCTTCGGCATGCCTCCGGAAGAGCCTGATTTCATCCGGCGCCGTTTGGGTAATTTCACGGCCCCCATCCACGTATACGGTATTATCGCCGGGATTTTCCAAAGCGAGTATGTCTTTATCTATAAGATCCTGCCCCATGGCGGTGAACGCCCGCGGGTTAAGCCTGATCCTGCGTTCGCCCGAGACAAGCTTATCCACTACGCGCGATATGTCAGCCCCCTTGAGGATACCGATTCGTTCGTTCAAAAACTTATCCAGCGGGCTCTGCTCATTTTTAAGGCGGGCATAGTAAATATCCCTGTTGGCTTCCCGGTCGACTCTCGGCATTATAACAGCGTATGAAATACCCGCCAGCCTGCACATCCGCGCGATCCCCTCTGTGTGAAATCCTCCCATCACAGCGGCGCACGGCGCTTTCCGGCCGGCGGATTTTCTGATATTGCGGAACATCGCTTTTTCACGGGCCCGGGCAAGCCTGTAGAATCGTTCCGCGCCCGGGACGGCCCCCGGAACCGGTATTTGTTCGCCATGCCGGCCCGCGAATTCCCGTATTTCACGCGCTGAAAAGCCGCACTTCAAACTTTTATATTCTTCCCATTCTTCATCTGAAACCGCCAGCCGCGCGACTTTAAGCGCCAGGGCGGTAAAATCGCAGTATCTGTCAACCGTCTTCTCATCATCATTCTCGTAAAGGAGCCCGCGAAGCCGGGATTCCGCGAGCTCAAGCGCCTTTACAAGGGCTTTAGTATCTATGGCGCATAATTCCTCGACATAGCTGACGTAGCGCATATACTCAGAGTATGGCGCCGTATTTATGCCCATGCGCGATGCCTCACGCAGAAGAAGCCGGTGAAAATCGGCATTGTCGATTTCTTTGTCCGCTATTTTCCTGATGAACTCGCCGAATCTGAGTATGTCACTTTTTTCTTCAGAGGCATTAAGCGCGTCAATGACTGTCTTCACAAGCTCCCTGAACTCATCTCTGGCGTCATCGAACGGCAGATTGTTTTCCGCTCCCAGAAGTTCCCTGAAACGCGTAACGGCGGCAAGCTTTTCAGGGCCCAGCTCCCGGCGCAATCCTCCGTCGTCCCATGAAAACCCGCGCTGTCGCCCGCTTTGCGCGATTATCTCTTCGAGCTTCCCGCAATAAGTCTTTATGGAGATCCTCCCCGAATCATAGGCGCTTCGCAATTCATCAAGCCCGCTCAGCTCATGCGAGTAGACCGCTCTCTTTATCCTTTTAAGAGCGCGCAACACGCGCCCGAGATCAGCCTCATACTGTTTTGAATCCTCGAGAGCAGAAAGAAAAGCCGCGCGCGTCTTTTCATAAAGGCGCATGTCCTCGAGGCCGCCGAGCTCGATGCCGTCCGCTTTTTCCATGGCGCATTTCTCGGGTCCGGTCAGATCCCCTTTCCTCATGTAAAAATCAAGGACCCTGTCGCGGGTATCGGCCGCGAGGGTCCGCACATACGAAACGTCAATCGGTGTGCCGGCGCCTTCGAGAAGCACATACTTAACGCCATATGCGGCGCTGACATACCCGACAAGCGATGAAATGTTACGCTGGGCTCCGTAGTTGCAGTGCGCGTCTTCGATTATGATCACTGACGGGAGCGCATTAACGGAAGGGTTTGCCTTGAACATATCCCGGATAGAACCCAAATAGAATGGAACATCAAACAAAACTCCCTCACCCGTGTTCTTAACCGGCACCCGGAATGAGGGGGCAAATTCACCGTCTGCCGACCATACAACGGTTTCCCATACGTATATTACGGCGATTATAAGTGATAATATTTTTATGAAGTACTTTCTCTGATTCACCTTGCCCCCTCTTTGCACATATACTGGCTTTATATAAGACTAACAAAGTATGCCATATTCTACATATGTTAAGGTCATAGAAATGTAGTAATAGCGTAACAAATATGTAACAAAATTTGACCTGGTTAGAGTCTGGAAGTCAGGCGGCATGTGAACTTGATCTAATGAGAGGTTTTGTTGTGGCTATTTACTTTTGAGCGCTAACTGGCCGCAGGCCGCTTCTATGTCTTTTCCTTTAGAATCCCTGATAGTGGCGCGCACATGTCTCGCCAGGAGTTTTTTGGCAAAAGACTGCGCGGCCTTTTCACCGGAATAAGAAAATTCCGGGCAGTGTGTGTCGCTGTACGGTATGAGGTTCACTATGGCGCTGATTTTTTTCGCAAGGGCGGCCAGCCGATCAGCATGCGGCGGCGTATCGTTCAAACCTTTCAACAAAACATATTCAAGAGTTACGATCCTTCCTGTTTTCTTGAAATAATCGCCACACGCCTTTACGAGCCGCTCTATGTTGTAAATTTTATTCACGGGCACCAGGCGGTTGCGCAATTCATCGTTCGCCGCGTGAAGGGAAATCGAGAGATTTACCTGCAAGCCCAGGCCCTCGAGCCGCTCTATGCCAGGCACAATCCCTGAGGTGGAAACCGTAATCCTCCTGGCGCCTATATCCAGGCCGTGAGGATCGTTCATTATCTTAATCGCCCGGGAAAGGTTTTCGAAATTGTCAAGCGGCTCGCCCATGCCCATGAACACATAATTCGTTAGGTTCATACCCCGTTCAAGACGGAAATACGTAATCTGCCCCACTATTTCAGACACCGTAAGGTTCCTGAAAAAACCTTTTTGGCCGCTCGCGCAAAAAGGGCACGCGAATTTACAGCCGACCTGGGTGGAAATACAGACGGTCTTTCTGCCGGCCGCTCGTATGAGAACGGTTTCGATATGCCTGCCGTCGTTTAACCTGAAAAGCGCCTTTTCAGTGCCGTCACGCGACTTAAGCAGATCCGACACGGTAAAAGAACCGATTCTATAGCGGGCACTTAGGCTGTCCCTGAGCCTGACCGGAATGCCGCGCATCTCTTTTATATCCCTCGCGCCTTTCCTGTACAGCCCGG
>JBDRBZ010000113.1:0-6833 GCA_043822175.1 Candidatus Omnitrophota bacterium | reverse complement strand
AGGCAATGCCGGGTTATCCTCGCAGGCGACCACGGATACGTCTTTTGGTACGGTAAGGGTTTTAGAGCGATATGCCGAATCAAGGTATGGGGCAAAAATTACGGAAGAGTTAAGCGGAGAGGTAGTTCCCGAAATAGCGGTGGATTTCATGGTTTCACAGGACCAGGCCCAGCTTTTGGTAAAGGATGAAGGCCTGGAAAGCGCCAGGGCCAGGTCTGCAAGAGCAGTGGGAGACGCCGAATCCCTGATAGCCGCCATAGACGCGGCGTTCGCGGCATATGAGGCAAAAGAGAAAAAGATCGAGGAGGCTTACAGGCCATACAAGGAGAAAATCGAACAGCTTAACGCGAACCTGAGGGCGTCAGTAGAGGCCTGGAAGGAAAATATGGCCCAGCGGCAAAGGGCCATTGAAGAAGGCCGGCGCCAGAGGCGGGACGCGGTGACAGAGGCAAGGGACCTGATAAGCGGTATAAATGAATACCGGATGTTGATGGCTTCTTTAAGGCCCACCATTGACAGCATGCAGCGGTTCCTGCGTGAAGCGCTCGAAGAAGATACTCAAGCGAAGAAATGGCTGGAGGCGAACATCCCCCGCATCATGGTTATGTATACAAACCTCCTGGCTCTTCAGAAAGAAGTTGACGAAGTCATGGCCGTTATAACAGAAGAGCTTAACCGTCTGCTCGAAGCAAAAAAGGAAGCAGGGGTGATGCTCGGCAGCATAAACAGCCGCGCCGCGAGAGATGCCCGTGAAATTGAGAGCGTGCTGAGGGATGTGGGGCGGATCGACATCGCGCCGCTGCTTAGGTCGGTGTCTGACCGCAAAAAGGCGTCCGAGACGCTCATAAAAGACGCGGAGACAAAAGCGGCAAAAATGAGCAAAGAAAAGATCGAAGGCAAGATCAGCGCCGCGGACAGGGAGCGCATACGGAAACTCGTTACGGCTTATACCGGAGGCAGAGATGTGGAAGAACTCACGGAATATTGGGTTGGCATAGCGGCTGCGGATATCCCCGGCTTTAGCTACCGTGATGTCGTGCTCAAACTTGAGACATGGGCATATATTATAAACGATACTGAATTTCTGGAATACATTAGGCAAAGCTTTAACCCCAAGGACGCCTTCCACCTGTCAGAACTTGGTTTCTGGGAAGCCATGATACAGGAAAAGAACAGGCCCTGGGTCAATAGCGAGATTGCGTGCAGGGTAAATCTCAGGCCGGACGTGGAAAAACTGCTGGACGCGCGATTCGACCCTGCGAACGTAAATCATGTAAACGTCCTTTCGTTCTGGTCAGGCGTGGTAAGCTTCGGCCACATGAGTGAATCCCGGGTAAAGGGCATTCTGGGTAATATGGCTGATTACAGGATTTTGCTTGAAATCCTTTTTGACAGGCCCCTCGACCTTACCAGCCCGTTCAATGAGGATAGCGTGGCGCTGGTGGCATGGTCAGTGAAATTCGCCGAATGGCAGAGGCGCGGTATAAACCCGGGTAAATATGTCCAGGCCATGACAATGCTCAGGAAGTGGTGTGAGGAATCATTAAGCGCCCGACTGCAAAAGGCCGTAACGCTCGATCTCAGGGCGCCGTTCAGCGATGAGGTGTTCCTGCTTGAGATGTACGCCGGCATAGTGGATGAGTCCGGTGTTATTCCCCCGGCCGGATATACTGCGCCCTTCATGGAAAACTTCCTTAAGACGCAGAAGGATCTGACGCCCAGGGTGCTTTTGCTTCTGGGGGACCAGAGGCTGGGCAGTGAAAACAAGGATTTTGTAATATCGTACATGTCAATCGCGTCTATACTGCAGGACAGGCTCGCGGCTCACATGGAAGTGCAAATGTCCGTCGTGCTGGACAAGATGATTGAAATAAAAGCGCTTGTGGAAAAGGAAGCGCAGGAAGGCCACGGATATATCGCAAAAAGCCTTTTCGGAGGCCGGATGGACATGTCGAAGAAAGAGCATATAGACCTCCTGATGTCATTCGCCCTATTGGCGATAGAGGGAGATGTGAATGTCGGGAAGTTGATGACCTATATGAGCACGATGGAGGAGTCCCTCGAAAAATTTACCGGCACCCAGCTTGATTGTAGTAAGGAAGAAGACAGAAATCTGGCATGGTATTGGGCTGTTACAGCGATACAGTTAGACGAAAAAGGGATAGACGGCTTATCGAGGGTGCTGGACGCGCTTGATTTCATCTCTGAAAACAGAGCGACGCTGGAATCGCTTTACGGGGAAACATTCTCCTCTGTGTATCTTAAATCCTTCAGGCTCGATGCCGGTACGAGCCTCGGGCTTGAAGCGGCTATGATTTTAAACGGCAACATTGATAAGGCTTCCCTGAAGGCGCGTTATGAGAGAGCGGCCGTACTCCACGCTAAGCTGATTAATCTTTTCGACAATACGGCCGAAAGCGGCATGATGAGCATAAGCCCTGTGCGGAACGCGGCCTACAGGACATATTTATTCAATCTGACCGATAGAGACGGCAAAAACGGGTTTGATGCCGCCGCTCTTCTGGACAGGATGGTGGACCTGAAGAATAAAGGTTTTGAGAAGAATCTTTTATCGGGAAGAGTCATTACTGTGGATGACATGGATAGCGGCGATCTCAGGCTCCTTGAATTTTTCGCCGGCCTTACCGCGTTCGGCGATAAAAAACTGAGCGGCAGGGACATAGATGACATGGTTGTGCTTATGGGCCGGCTCATGGAAGAAGGCAGTTGGGATTGGGTAGAGGCGCGCTTTGCTCCGGATGTGATGGACGAAGGCGGAAGAGATCTGCTCATGCATTTCGCGATAATGTCGCTGGAAAGAGGGGATGAGTTCACATCGGGTTACATGGGGTACCTTGCGGAAATGAAGGGCAATATCGGCGCTCTTCTGGGCGTTGAATTTACGGCGGAAGGGCTAAAAGATGCCGGGTCCGCCGAATTCGCGTTGTTAGAGGACAAAGCCCTGTCATATTACTCGAAAGCCGGAAGGTATACGAAAGAACAGATGGACCTCGCAGGCAGCGTAAAACAGGAGCTTGAAAAGCTCTATGGGCTTAGCGGCGAAGAGCTGAGTGTCAGGAACACCGCGCACGAAGACCTTATATTTAAATGGGTTGATGTGAACGGGGTAAACGGATTCGTTTCCCTTGAATATCTCGAAGCCATGAACAGGATTGCCCCGCTTATGGTTCAGGGCATTTACGGGGGCGAAAAATTCTCTATAGAGAATGACCTTTTCGGAACAAGGATAGAGCTCCTTGACCTCTTCACCTGGCTTATGACGAAGGGGATAGGGGATTTCGCTAACGAGAACTTTATGGAGAATTTTATAAATAATACCGGCGCCCTTATCAACGATCAGAATTTCAAGGCCATTTTCAATAAGAGAGAGGAAATCGACCTCGCTAATGAGGCCATGCGGAATCTTGTTTTTGACTTCGCGTTAAGGGCGCATGTCCTCGGATATGAGGGGCCGCATGGGGTGAAGATAATTCTCGCAAAAATGATTGAAGTGAGGGATACGGTCCGTCCGGGGATAACTGATCATGAGATGAACCTTGCTGATATAGGCAGCGAATACTTTGCCAAAGACCTCGCGTATGTATACGGTGAAACTATCCTGGCTGTGTTCGGCAGCGAGGAAGAGACCTGGAGCGCCCAGGAACAGATAGCGCGGCTTGCGAGGGCGGTAAACCTCATGAACAAGGTCGAGAATATCCTGAAGCTTGCCGGAACGGTCGATGAGGGATATCGTTTCAACATGGCCAATCCCGAGAACAGGCGGCTGGCGTTCTATTTTGCGGTAGCGGATGAAGTGGAGGGGGTAAACGCGGAAAGGTATGTAGACGCGTTGACACAGGTTATACCGCTTGTGCGTGAAAAGCTGCTGAAGGGCGAACCGCTTGACCTGCTTGACGTGTATAACCCGGATTGGATGCTGCTTAAGATGTTTGCCGACATGATAATAAGCGACAACAAGACTATCGATGATGTGGAAAAACTGATCAATAAAATGAATATACTGATGCAGCTTATGGGCGAGAATATCGTGGCTTTAAGCATAAGCGCGGCTTCGGCTAAGAAGCGGGAAGATATGCGGAGGTACAGCAGCATATTCAGGGGCGAGGAAGCGGACTTGGCCGCGGGCTTGCCCGGTAATGTACAAGGTATGATTGATTCTATGCTGATGGATACTGCCGCGAATTATTTAAGCCAGGCAGACCTCAACCTTCTCGTCGGACTTATCCAGGCGGCCCAGGGCGCGCAGGAAGAAGTTCTGAACATAATGTTGACCATGGTTCAGGATGCTGATTTCACGAAAGTTTTCAATAACGGCAGCGAGGATTACGGGCTTAATAACCAGGATGTGTTTGAGTATATATATTCCCAGGCCAATGATGTTTACAATTGGACTGCGGGAGCTACATGGCAGGAAAAAGTGCAGAAATTCCTGTCCGAAGATATCCCGGAAATGCAGGCTATCCTGGCTGATACGAACGCGAGGAGGCTGAGGGCGCTGCAGCCGGCGGTAAAGGATCAGAGCGGCGCGTATATGATGCCGCCTTCGTTGAAGTACAACCAGGCCAATTATGACGCGGCCGCGATGAATCAGGCCAAGGCAAACATGTTTACCTTGGTCACGAGTGACATCGGGGCCGGGCTGACCTATGCCAACGCGCAAGCATACATCGACAGGGCCGAGATCATAATGACGCTTCTGGATGACGCTAATTTCAGGGCGCTTAATAACGGGGGGGAGAATTGGGACGGCGGGGACTACACAAGCGCTGTCTTCTGGGACTTTATCTACAGTATAGCCTCGGCGATAGAAGCGGACAATAGCCTGCAGGCGCACATCGATAACATAATACCGAATCAGCTGTATATCCTGCAGAACGCGAGGGATTATCTGGGTGCCATCTATGACATCGACCCGGATGATATACTGGCGAGTTTCCATTATACAAAGACCGATGCTCAGGACGTGGCGAACAGGAATACGGTTATTCAGGCCGAGCAGATGATACTTATCGCCGGTGTGCGTACAACGGGTTCGTACACATTTCCGCAGGATAATTTTGGCGGTACATACACGATAGACGGGGATCTTGTCTTTACCACGGCGCAGGAAATCGTTTCTGTCCTGGAAAGACAGGCCGAAATGATCGGTGAGTGGAGCACATTCGGCGCTATTTTCGGGATAGCGCAATATGACGGCACGAATGAGACTCACCGGGCGCTGGTCAGTCTGCTTGAATCGCAGATAAAAGTGACAGGGAAGAGGGAAGACGGGACATTTCTTGTGCCGCGGGATGACCTGGCGACCGTAATGACCGTTACAGGGAATTATATTTTCACGACCGCGGCCCAGATGATAGCTTCTCTCCAGAGGCAGAACCAGATCAGGCAGAACTGGCAGTACATAAAAACGATATTCGGAATGGGCGATTACATGCCTACCAGCGAACTTCATAGGGCGATTCTTTCTTCACTTGAGAGCATGATAAAGATTGCGAGTGTGCGTGAGACAGGGGTTATAGTCACGCCTGACGATGACCTGCAGGGGATAAGCAAAGATCCGGGGGCTCTTACGTTTACCACGCTGCAGGAGTTGCTGGATTCACTGGCCCGTCAGGAGACCATCGTGAATAGCTGGAACGATATACGCGGGGTTTTCGGGATAACGGCTAATTATACGCCGAAGAATCCTGTGCATCGTGCGCTGGTGTCGGTCGTAGAGGCGCAGGTAAAGATTACCGGGGTTAGGGAGACCGGGACGATCGTAACCCCTAAAGACGATTTAAGCGGAGTTGATAAAACTGTCGGACCGCTTATATACGCAAATGTGAATCAGGTGATTGCCGCGCTTGACCGCCAGCAGGAGATAATCGACGCGTGGCCGGATTACAGGGCGATTTACGGAATTACCGAAAACTATAACGGTGGCGATCCTTTGCACCGGGCTATTGTCGCCTCTATCGAGTCGATGGTGAAGATCGCGGGGGTGAGGGAGACAGGGGTTTTCATCGTGCCGAAGGATGATTTAAGCGGAGTGGATAAGGTTACAGGCGCGCTTGTGTTTGATAATGTGGCTGACGTGCTGAACAGCCTCAGGCGGCAGGTATCGGTTGTTGACGATTGGGCCAACGTGCGTGACGTGTTCGGGATAACCGGGAATTATAACGGCGCGAATATCCTGCACAGGGCCCTTGTGGGAAGCGCGGAAAGCCTTGTTAAAGTTGCCGGAGCAAGGGAGACGGGGACGATTGTGGTGCCTGAGGATGATTTGAGCGATATTAATAAGCTTATCAGCCAGTTGGTGTTTGTCGATATACAGCAGGTGATAGATTCGCTTGACCGTACGGGGGATATAGCGGAGCAGTGGGATAAGTATAAAGGTATATTCGGTATAACCGGCAGTTATGTTCCCGCGAATGTGCTGCACCGGGCGATAGTGGCGTCGTTAGAATCGCTTATAGAGGTAAACGGCGTACGGGAGCAGGGCAGTATAGCCATACCTAACGACACATTAGATGACGTGACAAAGCAGATGACGGATCTTATCTGGACGACTGCGGCGCAGCTTATATCTTCGCTTGAGCGCACGCAGGCGGTGGTGACTAATTGGAATGACGTGCGTGGTTTCTTTGGGTTTGGGGCGTATGATGCGACGAATCCTGTGCACCGCGCGGTAGCAGCGGCGATAGAGAGCAGTGTGATAGTGAGCGGGGTGCGTCAAACGGGTAAATTTGTAGTTCCGCTCAAGGATTTAAGCGGGACACAGACAGTTGACGCGAATCTTATATGGCAGGACATCGGTCAGGCGATAGAAG
>JBDRBZ010000112.1:0-2875 GCA_043822175.1 Candidatus Omnitrophota bacterium | reverse complement strand
CCAGCTCTGTAGAAAGTTTAACGCGCTGGGCCTCGCCTCCCGAAAGCGTTGTGGCCGGCTGGCCAAGCCTCATGTAGCCCAATCCGACGCCTTTTAACGTGGCTAACTTTTGCTTTATGGCGGGCACATTCTCAAATAACGCAGACGCCTCATCTATGCTCATTTCAAGAACATCGGATATTGTTTTTCCCTTAAATTTGACCGCCAGTGTCTGCTCATTAAACCTCTTCCCGCGGCATACCTCACACTGCACGTAAACATCCGGCAGAAAATGCATCTCTATCTTTTTTATGCCGTCCCCCACGCAGCTCTCGCACCGGCCTCCCTTAACGTTAAAACTGAACCTCCCCGGCTTATACCCTCTCATACGGGAATCGGGGAGCCTGGAAAAAATATCTCTTATCGGCCCGTAAGCGCCGGTATACGTGGCCGGATTGCTCCTGGGGGTCCTTCCTATGGGAGATTGGTCAATCACTATAACCTTATCTATGAATTCCGCGCCCTTTATTCTTTTGTGGGCGCCGGGTTTTTCTTTCGCGCGGTATATCCTGCGCGCCAGGGCCCTGTAAAGAACTTCGTCGACAAGCGTACTCTTGCCGGACCCGGATACCCCTGTAACGCACACAAATGTGCCGATCGGGATGCTGACATCGATATTCTTGAGGTTATGTTCCGAGGCCCGTTCTATGACAAGTTTTTTAGAATTTTCGTAGGGCCTCCTCCGGTCCGGAACGGGTATAACGATATTTCCGTTAAGATATTTACCGGTAAGGCTTGCGGGTTCCTTAAGGATATCCCCGAGTTTGCCCTGGACAACGACATGGCCACCTTCTTCGCCGGCGCCCGGCCCGAGGTCTATGATGTAATCCGCCTTCCTGATAGTGGCTTCGTCGTGCTCAACGACCACAAGCGTATTGCCCAGGTCCCTTAGCGCGATTAGCGTATCCAGGAGTTTTGAATTATCCTTTTGGTGTAAACCTATGCTCGGTTCATCCAGGACATACAAAACACCGACCAGGCCCGCCCCTATCTGTGTGGCCAGCCTGATCCGCTGGGCTTCCCCGCCGGATAGAGTGCTTGATCTCCGGTCCAGGGTAAGGTAATCAAGGCCGACATTGGACATGAACGCAAGTCTTGAATTTACTTCCTTAGCACCTGATGCGCGATCCTGCGTTTTGCCGGGCTTAGCTTCAGATTTAAAAAAAAATTAAGCGCTTCCCTGACAGGCATCCTGGTCACACCCGCGATGTTCTGCCCTTCGATTTTTACGGAAAGGCTCTCAGGCTTCAGCCGGTCGCCGTTACAGGCGGGGCACGGCAAAACAGACATGCACTTGTTTATCTCGGTTTTTACATACTCGCTTTCCGTTTCCCTGAACCTCCGCTCCAGGTTCGGGATAATCCCCTCAAAATGCCCCCATCCCCTGCCATCCCCGTACATAAGCGTCTGCCTGATGTCCTGCGCCAGGTCTCCGAAAGGCGTGTGCACGTCAAAACCGCGCTGCCTGGCAAAGCTCCTAAGCATGCGTCTGTAGAAAAGCACTATCCCCTTACCGCCCCTGCGCCACGGGACTATGGCCGTTATAACAGGTTCCCTTTTGTCCGGCACCACGAGATCGGGGTCTATCTCCATCTTGTTTCCAAGCCCGTCGCAGGACGGGCAGGCGCCGTACGGGCTGTTGAAGGAAAACGCGCGCGGCGCGGGCTCCTCAAAATTGAGGCCGCAGTTCACGCAGGCGCTTTTTTCGCTGAAAAGCACGTCCCCGGACCGTTTACCCGTCGTAATGTTGACAATAATAGTCCCTTTGCCGGCCGCAAGCGCCGTTTCCACGGAATCGCCGAGCCTGTCCCCGGCGCCGCCGGCCACATGTATCCTGTCAACCACGATCTCTATATCGTGTTTTTTATGCTTGTGCAGTTTCGGCGGCGCGTCGTCCAGGCTCACGACTTTTCCGTCGATCCTCGCCCTGATAAACCCATCCCGCCGCAGCTGATTGTACAGTTCGACGTATTCCCCTTTCCTGCCGCTTACAACAGGGGCCAGAATCATGATATCCTTCCCCGCGCACGACTCCGCTATGCTGCGTGATATCTCTTCGGAAGACTGGCGGGTGATCTCCTTATGGCACTTCGGACAGTACGGAACCCCTATGCGCGCGAACAGGAGCCTCAGGTAATCGTATATTTCCGTCTGGGTCCCCACGGTAGACCGTGGATTGGACCCGGCCTTCCGCTGCTCTATGCTGATAGCGGGCGATAAACCTTCAATATATTCGACATTGGGCTTTTCGAGCTGTTCCAGGAACTGGCGCGCGTAACTGGACAGGCTCTCGACATACCTCCTCTGCCCTTCGGCGTAAATTGTGTCAAACGCAAGTGACGACTTGCCCGACCCCGAAAGCCCTGTAATCACGCAGAGCGTATTTCTCGGTATTTCGACGTCGATGTCTTTGAGATTATGCTCTTTCGCGCCCTTGATAATAATCGTTTTAGGCTCCATATATCCTCTATATTATGAGCAATATTGTAGCATAAACCCCCTATCCCGCACAACTACGAACAGGACAGCGGTGATGTGAGATATTTTTTGCCGCAAACTGTTGTTCGCGTTTCCGCATGTTTTGAGACAGCTCTTAGACTGATGCCCGGCAGAACAGGGATTTAAACGATATGCCGGATGCGTTTAAGAGGATTTCAGATGCTGTATAGCGGGGTCGGAGGGGGAGGTCGCGGGGCGTTTACGAATCGCAAAATACAAACGCTCAATACAAGGTCGCGTCTATAAACGGCGATTAGCGATTTGTAACAGAGCGAGCAAAAAAGAGCGTATCTTTTTTGCGAGCGCCCCCGCGACCTCCCCCTCCCACCCCGCTTGA
>JBDRBZ010000111.1:0-7149 GCA_043822175.1 Candidatus Omnitrophota bacterium | reverse complement strand
AAGTTAAGAAAGAAATACCCGCCCGTAAATCCCAGCATCGCGATAGCCAGGAACATGACAGCGCCCATGCTCTCAAGCAGGGCCGCTACGGCCTTCGGGAGTTTCGATAACGCCAGGTCTTTGCCGTAAGCCAGCATAAGGTGAACGAACGACAAGGCTATGATAACGCCGCCCGCAAACCCCCCGCCGGGCGACACGTGGCCGTGCACCACTATGCATATGCCGTAAAGAAGAATAAGCCCCACTGTTAAACGGGTTATTGTCTTTACGATCAGGCTCATTCCGCTTTCGTGTTCTTTACTCATCCTCTCCCTCTTGTATGTCAGATCCGGGTTTTTTCCTGCCGATCATCCTCACAATGCTCATGACGCCTATAACCGCCGTAAAGAGGACTGTCGCCTCCCCCAGCGTATCATAGGCCCTGAAATCCAGTATGACCGCGGCAACAAGGTTTGTCGCGCCCGTGCCCGACAGGCCGTCTTTAAGATATGTGGAAGCCACCCTCATTAAAGGATAACCGAAATCCGGAAGCGCCCTCAACGCCTTCGCGCTTATCAGCAGGAACACACCCGCGAAGCAAAGCGTGACAATGGTATTGAAGAACCACCTGCCTGAAGTCGAAAACGGCAGGTCCACCTTTAACGTCGCGCGTATCAATATTATAAGGGCCAATATTTCGACGACAAGCTGGGTTATGGCCACATCGGGCGCCTTTAATATAAGGAATACTATGGAGAGACCCAGCCCGACAGCGCCCACGGCCACGACTGACGAAAGCAGGTCTTTCACTTCAATAGCTATGATCGCGCCTATTATCATGAAAACGAGGAGTATGTATAATTCTATCATATCAGTCCTGTTAAGGTTTTCTCATCAATACGTAAAAAAGCACAAGCATGCCCAGCAGGCACCACGTAAGATACGTTGACAGTACGCCGTTATGCAGAAATCTTAAAAATCCGTTAAATCCGAAAGTGATCTTTGTGCCCACTTCATATATATCAAACATCTTTCTTCTGGCCATCCCGTAAAGCGCCCTCAACACGCCTATATCCTGTATGCTTCTGTAGAATTCAGTGCCCGACACCCTCATATCAGGGTGTTTGGATACTTCCTCACCGCCCACAAATATTTCTGCTCTGCGCACCTTGATGCCGCTGCCGAGAAAATATATGAGAAGCCCCAATATCACTCCCGCGATCAGGAGCACAGTCGCCAATCCCGATGTCCAGAGCCCGTAAATGTGAATGTTTGAGCCTACGCTCGGCACGAGAAATTCCTTTAACGGGATATAGTAGGCTACCCCGAACACAACGCATAGCGTAGCGAGAATCACCCCCGGAACCCACATGTTTACGCTGCGCTCGCGTATCCCCGGCCCCTTTTCCAGGGCGACTGTCTCGGCCGACGGCTGTCCCAAAAATATGGCATGGATCAATTTCATGAAGCTCGCCAGTGTAAGCGCGCTTCCGAACATGGCCGCTACAAGCCACACTATCCATAATCTCGAACCGTCTTTGCCGGTTTCTATAATACCCTGATATATCATCCATTTCGAGACAAAACCGTTAAACGGCGGTACGCCCGATATGGCTAGCGATGCGATAAGAAACACAATGAAAGATATGGGTAAAAATTTCGCATAACCGCCAAGCCTGTCCAGATCGCTTGTACCGGATTCTTTCTCAACCGCGCCCCCTGACAGAAAAAGAGCCGATTTATAAATCGCGTTGTTAAGCATGTGAAACAGCCCACCGGCAATGCCTATGGGATTGGCCGTCCCGATGCCAAGCACCATGTATCCCACCTGGCTCACCGCGTGATAACCTAAAAGGCGTTTCATGTCGTGCTGCACAAGAGCCATCATAACAGCTGCCACTATTGTCACGCTGCCGATTACCATAAGAAAAGTATTCATTGCCGCGCTCATCCTGAATATATCCAGCGATAGACGCGTAAGTAAATATATCCCCACCAGTTTATCCAATGATGCCGGAAGGAGCGCGGTAACAGGCACAGGCGCGTCCTCTGCCATATCCGGCACCCAGGTGTGAAACGGCATGGCTCCGGCCTTGGCCAGCGCGCCCGCGGCCAGACATAAATAAGCCGCTACAGCCGCTTTAGAGGTCATCGCTATGCTGATCTTATCCATTTCAACGCTTCCGGAGAGCTTCCATACAAACGCGAGCCCGAGCAGCATAAACGCGTCAGTGCCCCCGATTATGATAAAGGCCTTCTTGGCAGTATAGGTTGTTTTTTCTGTCCTGCCGTACCCTATAAGAAGGTACAGGAGCATGCCCAGGAATCCCCAGAATACCATTAAAAGGACCAAGTTATTGGCAAATACCGCGCCCAGCGAACACAAAATGGTAAGAAAAATGTACACGTAATACCCGAAAAGCCTCTTAGCGCCTTTCATAAAAGAAAGCGAATACCACGCTATGATCACCCCGAAAAACACGACCAGAGCGCCTATAAACGACGAAAGGCAGTCAACCCTGAAATACGGCATCGTGAACAGATTCATTTATCCTCTTTACCTCTTATATTTTTCGCGCAAACGCTCTGTCCTGGCCTGTGACAGGCGCACAAGTTCTTCGCCGGAAAACATCTTATTGCCCTTTGTATCCCGGACAGCCACCCTTTCGGTACAGCAGTAGCACGGGTCTATGGCCGCCAGTATTATAGTAGCGTCGGAAATCGTCCCGCCCACGACCGTAGCCTTATAAGTGGGCAGATTCATAAAGGTCGGGGCCCTGACTTTATGGCGTACCGGCCTGTTTGTCCCGTCACTTTTTACGTAATGGAACGTCTCGCCGCGCGGCGCCTCTATGTGCCCTATGCCCTCGCCGGGGGGGATGTCCTTTATTTTCGCGTCAATTTCCCCTTCAGGCAGGTTCTGCAGGCACCATTTCATTATTTTTATTGACTCGAACGTCTCGAGTATCCTCACCACTGCCTTATCAAATACATCCCCGTTATTGGTAACTATCATCTGCCAGTCAAGCCTGTCATACGCGCCGTAAGGGCTGTCTTTCCTCACATCCCTCGCGACACCGGAAGCCCTTGAAGTCGGACCCAGAGCGGAAAAATTGATCGCGTCTTCTTTTGTGAGAATCCCGATACCCTTGGTCCTCGCGTGAAGGACAGGGTCGTCAATAACCGCTTTTTTCAGCATTTCAAGGGTCGGAACAATAAAATCTATTTTTTTAATCACTCCCGGTATATCCTCTGCCTTGATATCCCGCCTCACCCCTCCGGGCTTGAACATGGCGTAATTATTCCTATTCCCCGAGAGTATCTCCATCACATCCAGTATCTCTTCCCTGAGCCTCCATGCCCACATATACACGGTGTTGTATCCAAGGAAGTGGCCGGCAAGCCCGAGCCATAAGAGGTGCGAATGTATCCTTTCGCCCTCCGCTATGATAGTACGGATAAATTTCGCCCTTTCCGGCACCTCCATCGGGATAATATCCTCAACCGCCCGCGTGTAAGCGAACGGATGGCTGGTCGAGCATATACCGCATATCCTTTCTATCACGAATGTCGACTGATCAAAGGTCTTCATCTCGGATAATTTCTCTATGCCCCTGTGATTATACCCCACGCGGACATCTATGCCGACGACTTTTTCGCCTTCCACGGTAAGGGTGAAAAATTCCGGCTCTTCCTGCAGAGGATGATAAGGCCCTATGGGTATTATCGTCTTTGCCATCTGTTAAATACCTCTATCTCTTATCGCGGTTTTATCCCATTCCTTGTAGTCGCGCCTTAAGGGATACACCCCTTCGGGCCACTCGTCTGAAAGCAGGAGCCTTCTCATGTCAGGGTGGCCTTTGAAACTTATGCCCAAAAGCTCGTTCATTTCCCTCTCTATCCAGTTGACCGCCTCTATATGCGGCGCGAGCGAGTCTACTGCAGGATTGGATTTATCGAGTTTGACTCTGAGAGAAATCAGGAGGTTGATATCTTCTACCGTAAAATGATAAAGTATCTCAAAATGGCTCCTTGCATCCAGGCCCGACGCGATATTAAACCTGGCGCCGAGCCCCCGGAACACGTATACCGCGACTTTTACCAGCGCTTCGGGCTTTATCTCAATATATACCCTCTTGGGCGACTTGTCAAAAATATCCACGATATCATTTTTAAATTTTTCCCTGATATCGTCGAGCACTTCCTGTCTCTTCATGCCTTTATGGTACCTTTCACTTTTTCGATCAGTTTAACCGCGCCGGCTATGATCGCCTCAGGCTTGGGCGGACAGCCCGGTATATACGCGTCAACCGGGATGATCTTGTCCAGCGGCAGCGGGCAGTTATAGCTGTGAATGAACATGCCTCTCGACATCGAGCATTCGCCTATAGCCACGACAAGGCACGGTTTCGGCGCCTGCTCGTAAAGGCGCTTAAGCCTTTCGACAGACATCCGGTTGCACGAGCCGGTTATCAGAAGGACATCGGCGTGCCTTATGCTCCCTGCAAGAAGCATGCCGAACCTCTCGATATCAAACCTGGGCGTCAGGCAGTCAAGTATCTCTATGTCGCAATTATTGCAGCTGCCTGTCGACAGGTGGAACACCCATGGCGATTTAAGCAGTGCCTTCAGTTTGAAACTCATAAAACCCTTTAAAACCCTTTCACCGCGAGTATTACGGCCGCTATCCCCATGACTGTCATGGGCCCCCAGAAAAACCCGGTCGCCTGGTCAACCCTTACCCTGGGGTTGGTATTTCTGATAACCGTGGCCACGGCCACAAGGAGCACGTACTTAAGCGCGTCCCACAGGAAATCAACGCCTCCGAACTTCATGCCGCCGAGATACAGTATTATAAGGAAAAACGGCAGCGTACACAATAACATATTCTTCATGAGCCTGAATATCGCAAGGGCCGTACCCGAATACTCGATCATAACGCCGCTCACTATTTCTGTCTCGGCCTCGGCCGCGTCGAACGGCACAAGCCCGAGCTTCGCCTGCACGCACATGACCGCGATGATAAGGGCAAGCGCCCCGGACCAGCTGCCGGCAAACGCCCCGTGCGCCGCCTGAAAAGATATGATCTCACCCAGCTTTATAGAATATCCCGACTTTATTACAGGTACTGCCACAGCCAGTATAAACGGCAGCTCATAGCTTAAAACAAGTTTCATCTCACGGGACGCGCCGATGCTCGCGAGAGGATTGCGCGACGCGAATCCCCCCATGATAATGCTCATCGAAGGTATAGTGAGAAGATATACGGCCACTATTATATCCCCGATAAATGACTCTCCGGGGTTAAGCATGTTCATCCAGATCAATGTCGAAACGAGTATTACTCCCGCAAGCCCTAATACCGGAGCCCCGAGAAAGGCTATCTCCGAGGCGCCTTTCGGCACGATTGTCTCTTTGCCGAGCAGCTTTATGATATCTGTGAGAGGCTGCGTCAAAGGCGGCCCTACCCTGTACTGGACGCGCGCGGTCACTTTCCTGTCGATCCAGCTCGCGAGTAATCCCACGACCGCTGTCATCAAGAACCCAAACACTATCGCGTATAGAAGGTATATCATCACGCCTTTTCCCTATTCCAGTGCGTAGAATGAACTATAAGATTATCCCCGACCAAAAACGTATTCGCCCCAAGCCCGGCATTGGCTTCCATCAGCTTAAGCGCCCCGTAAGGGCACGTGGAAATACATAACGGCTCTTCTTTTACTTCCCTCCTATCAAGGCAAAAATCGCAGATTTGTATGAGCTGCGGCACAAGTTCGGGATAAATAGTGCCGTACGGGCAGGCATGCGAACACGACCTGCAGCTTATGCACCTCATGTTATGGCGGATCAGCATCCTGTCTTTTTCCTTCTGCTGTTCAAGCGCCTCCGCGGGGCAGGCGTTAACGCAGTGCGGCTCCTCGCATCTCCGGCAGACAAGGGCATATGCCGCCAGCTCTGCCACTGAAATAATACCGTTATTATCCGGATGATAAAAATAACTGCATTTTATAACGCACTTCTCGCACTCTCCCGAAGAGCATTTGTCGAGGTCGATAAAGAGCCTCCTGTCACCGCTCCCGGCGGGCGTCATATTCAGTTTACCGTTATGTATCTGTTCAGCGCTCGTGCTCATCCCTCACCTTAATCCCAAATTTCAGGAAACGTCTTTATCTGGCTGTATTTAAACACAGGGCCGTCTTTGCACGCGTAATAAATGCCGATCCTGCAGTGCCCGCATTTACCTATGCCGCAGGACATGTTCTTTTCCATCGAAAGATATATGTTCTCATCCTTAAAACCCAGCTCAAGCAGTTTTTTTGTCGAGAATTTCATGGCTACGGGCGGGCCGCAGACCACGGCTATGCCTTTTTGGGCGTCGATTCCCACGCCGTCCAGTATAGTGGTAACAACACCCACATTGTGCTTCCACGTGTCATCGCCTTTATCAACGGTAAGCTTTATATCAAGGTCATTCCTGTCCAGCCATCCGGATATCTCGTTCCTATACAGAAATTCCGAAGGCGTCTTGCACCCGCCCCTGTAGATGATCTTTTTAAACTCTTTCGTCCTGTCAAAAAGCGTGTACATAAGACTTCTTAAAGGCGCCAGCCCGCATCCGCCTCCGACTACCAGGATTTCCTTATCTTTGAACTCATCTATCGGATATCCCTTACCCATGGGCCCCCTTAAACCCACGATGTCGCCTTTACGCAGCTGGTGTATCTTCTCGGTAACCCTGCCGACCTTCATTATGGTTACTTCAATGATATCTTTTACGGCCGGCCGCGAAGACGGGGTAAACGGGGCCTCGCCCACGCCGGGCACGGTCAGCTCTATAAACTGGCCCGCCGCAAACGTCAACTCCTCTTTCGGCTTGAGCTTAAGCGTTTTTATCGTGGGAGTTTCCGTGATAACGTCAAGCACTTCTGTCTCTATGGGCCTGTATATGTTCGCGCTATGCATTGTTTACCAGCCTCTTAAGCACTTTCCTTATATCTATCTTAGCCGGGCAGGCCGATATGCACCGGCCGCAGCCCGTGCACGCGTACACATTAGCTACTTTGGGGAAGAAATCAAACTTTTTCTCAAACCTGTTTCTCAACCGCATCCATAGCCTTGCCCTGGGGTTCGCGCCTCCGGCTACCCTCGCAAAATCCTTTATCATGCATG
>JBDRBZ010000110.1:0-4921 GCA_043822175.1 Candidatus Omnitrophota bacterium | reverse complement strand
GTGCTGCAGGATAACGGCTATACACTGCTCAGCACGGACTACCAGGGCGGGATCATCAGGGCGACGACGGGTAATACGCCTCCGTCGTACAAGTCTCCGGGCCAGGTGACCGGCCTGCCCGGGGTCATAGACATCCTCGGTTTATTGGGCCCGTCCGATGATGAGAATGATTCCGACGCCGTGGACATAACCGTCACGCTGGAGCGGTTCACCGAGGAGGTGACGAAGATGCGGATCGTGCTGAGCCAGTACTATTACGATTCTAACGGAAGGATCATATCGCGCAGGATCGACGATCCCGCTGTTATTCAGAAGTATTACGGTGTTATAATGAAAGAGATATTCATGAGGGAACAGATAGATAGAATGTAAGGAGGAAGCCATGAAGCGTTTTATACATGACGGCAGGATTATTATCGGCGCGGGCCCGGTATTGTCGTATTACGAGTTTAAACACCCGATGAAGGACCGGCTGACGGACGAAAAGTGGCAGGAAATGCTTTCAGGCGGTGATGCGCCCGATAAGCCCGATTGGACGAAAGGCTTCTCAGTCGCTGAGTGATGCCGCGTATTTCCTGAGAGCCATGCCGAGCGCCGCCTTTGACCAGTTGAGCGGCACGATGGGCGACGGGAGATAGTGCCTGTGCCCGTCGATCACGACAGTGTTTATGCTCTCGGGCATTAACCAAGCCTTGACGATTGTCCCGTCTGCCGTGATAGAATCACCCGTGATCTGCCCCAGCGCCCTTTTCAGGTGAACACCGGCGAAGTAAAGATCCTCCCGTCTCAAGTTTTCGTTGTCCGTTATTTCGGCCAGGCGCAGGCGCGCGAGCGTAAGAAGGCTGTCGAAGAACCACTGCGCCTCTGTATCGGGTATAAAGTTTTTAAGCCGTGAGAGAAACGCGTTCGCGGACGATGTGTCGTCGGTCAGCGCGGCGCCGGAATTCCCGGGAGGCGGGCTTATCCAGAAATTGCCGGACTGGTAACTGTCGTGCCTGTATCTGAGCACGCCCATGGGCCTTGTCAGTGTTTCGACTATGGTGAGGGCCAGGCGCATCTCGCGTTCGCTTATGTCGTCGAGAGGCGACGGCTGTATGAGAAAGATGAGCGCCGCGTCCGCGAGCCTGAAGCGCACGTCATCAGGCGGGTAATCGGGCGATTCGCCGCCCAGCTGAAGCTGGTAGCGCACGGTGTAGAGGCCTTTGTCTATCAGGTCATTGAGGTTATCGCTGCCCCAGGCGAATAGCAGCGCCTCGTTGTCGCCCAGGAGCCCGCGGAATTTCTTGGCAAAAGCCGTGTCGGCTTTCGGGTCCTCGTTATGTATCACGTTTTTCCAGACCTGGAGGGATCGCGTCGCGAGCCCTATGCTGGAGGTGTTCTTGCGCTCGATTTCTTCCCACGCCCCGGCGTCCTCATAACCGTAAAACTTGATGGCGCTTAAAAATCGCGGGTACAGGCTTAGGACTTTAAAACGTCCGGGCGTGAGCGCGCTGTCGTCTATAAAGTTGTCGCGCACCGCCTCACCCAGCGCCGTGAAAAATATGCCGTGCGCGTCTATCTGCCGGTGGTTCCACTCCTGGGGTTTTCCGTCTATCATGACGTCGCCCAGATCCGGCGAACTGCCGTCAAATCGCACGTGCGGCATCGCCATTTTATCGAGCGCCAGCGACGGGTCCTGTATGATATTCTCGAAACGATTTACCTGCGCGTCGGTGGCATAGTAGTCCCATAGCGCCAGAAGCAGGCTTTTAGCGTCGAACTGGCGGTCAGGATCGCTGCGGAGGGCGTAATACACCCAGACGTTGTCCCTGACCCAGATGGCGTCGTAGTGGGTCGCGTCGGTTTTGCCCTGCGTGTTGCGGGTCGCGGCCGGCGCGAAGCCGCGGTCGTTAAGCCATATGTGAAGGTCCGGCGCCAGTTTCGCCTGTATCGCCCGGACCGCGGCCTTATCCAGCGTCCGGTTTATCCAGGACGCGGCGCCACTGTTGAAAAGCGCGACAAACTCCCCTTCAGGGGAAAGGACGTATTCGTAGGTGTCGTGCGAGGTCACGTAGTCTTTTACGGTCTGATAGGCGGCGTCACGGCTGCCGGCGTCGGTTTGCGGATATGACGGCCCGCATTGACTGACGGACAAAATAAACGCGAGCGAGAAAAGCGCGAGGGCCGGCGCCCGGAATTTTGTTTTCATGGTTTTTCTCCTTATGTGCGTGACAGTGTTACGTCCAAAGGCGTTTCGGCCTTAGAACAATGCCTGAGAAAAGTTTTTCTCTCTACGCGAACGTTATTTGGGGAGAGCGTTTCAAACAAAACTGCCTTCCCCCCGATCGTAACGCCGCTTATGCGGTATCTTCCGTAGCCTATCCTGTCGGGGTTTAAGTAGCTGAGGCGGACCCTCCTGCCGGCAAAAGTAAATGTTGCCGAGGCCCTGCCTGATCGTGAAAATTCTTCCCTTAATAATTTCGGGTTGATTATCAGATCCCCACGGCCGCCGCGCGCGCCGAACACCTGCGTCAGTTCGGTCAGCACGAACCAGCTTGCCGACCCGGTGAGATAGTGGTACATGCCCTGCCCGTTCGAGTCGAAATATTCGGGAATGCCGGGATAGATTTGACTTTTTTCGGTATTGGCGCACATCCTGTATATGGAATCGAGCACGGCGCGGCCTTCCCGGGCAAATCCCCTCGAGTATAGGGCGTACGCGTACATGACGGCCATGTGGCTGAAGAAAGCGCCGTTTTCCTTTGTGCCGTAAGCGAAACTGAACGCCCGCCCGAGGTCAGGGTATCTGTCGAGGCCGAAGTCGGTGTTAAGCCTGTACCCGCCGTGCGCGCTGTCTTTAAGATAAAAACAGACGCTTCTTATTATGCCGGCGGTCTCGTCCACGTCGGTCAGCCCGCTCATTATAGGAAATGCCTGGCCGGTGAGGGTCATGCGCACTGTCTGTCCGGTTTTGCCCTCGACACGCCTGCCTTTATTGTCGTAATATCCGTTCATCCACGTCATGCGCGCGCCTTTTTCGCTTACAGTGACATGCTCGTGTTTTTTTATGTGCGAGAATATCCACCGGCCTTTCCGGCGCAGGTCTTTGATAATGTCCTGTACGGGCACGCTTGCCGTTTTACCGCTTATCTCCGGCTGGACAGCCGGGAAATACCGCTTAAACAGAAGCCCGCGTTTTTTATCGGGGCGATTGTAATCGCATGGGTGTTTTCCGACGGAATCCATGAGAATAAGCGTCTCGCGCGCGACGGTTATTCTGTGAGCGCGCTTTTTTCCGGCTAAATCCTCGAGCAGGTCTGCCAGGGCGAGCATGTTCGCGGCGTACATGCTTGTGAACGCCACGCTTTCGCCCTTTTCGGCCGCCATGTCGAGGCCGTCGTTCCAGTCGGCGCATTCGAGGCGTATGTTATTGTGCTCGCCGACGTTGAAAAACTGCGTGAGGTGCTGGACAAGAATATGCTCGAGTACGGTGCCGCTGTATATGGCGCCGGTCCGGGTTTTAAGCTTCTTGCCGTAGGCCGGCTTCCACGCGAGATCCTTTTCGTGCGCCCTTGACAGTTGCGGGTCCCTGAAATACGGCATTTTTTCAAGGAGCACGCCATAGTCTCCGGTCTGGTTGATATATAGGAGCGTGGTCATGAACGGCCAGACGCCGTGGTCCATCCATACACGGGTGATAGCGTTCCTGTCGGCGACGAATTCGCCGGGCGCCGGGCCTATGATGGTGGCGTTTGACCCGTCTATGCGCACGCCGCCGAAATTGTTCACGATGTCTTTCTTAACGCTGTCAGGCTCGATGAGGATGAGCGATAAGAGGTCCTGCCATATGTCGCGCCAGCCCTTGCCGCCCTTGCCGTAATCATGGTCAGGTAAAAACGAGCACCCGAAAATCCTTCTCAGGACCGGTTGTATGGTTACCCATCTCGCCCAGGAATTAAAGTCGCTGTTTCCTGTGCCGAAGGTGATGGATGACGACTTGGCGTCCCACCACTTTTTGTTTTTAGCCCATGCCGCCTCGATCCCGACCGGCGTGCCGAATCCTGTAAAAGTTTTTATGGCCTCGTCCCGCGAACGCGCGGCGCCGAAAACCATGATATAAACTTTGCTCCGGCCTTTTTTGAGGATTTCTGTTTTAAACCGTATCGCTCCTGCGGCCTCTTTCCCTTCAAGGCCCTCTCTGCCGAGCAGGGCAGGGGCGCTGTTTTTGAGAACCGCTTCCGGGGCGGCGAAATCCCCCGCATGCCCGCAAAAGCTCTCGACTGTCGGGAACGTCCCCTCGGGCCTTTTTCCGGAGCTGTCCGCGCCGAGCGCGTAGTAAACCGCCTCGCAGGGGATATGGCCTTCTTCGTTAAAGATCATCACGGGTTTGACCATGACGCCGTCCGGCAGTTGCTCGATCCTGTTTAAAAGCGCTGTCACGTGCTCATGGTCCTGCTTGTTCGCGAGGGCGCGGCCGAACAGGGGAATCGCGAATGTCGGCGTTATCTCCAGGTCTTTTTTTCCGGTGTTTTTTACCGTGACGCGCATGAGCTCGGCGTTTTCACCCGTGACAGGCACGAAATTAAGCGCCTGTATTTCGAGACCGGTGGAGGGGTATGTTTTCTCGAGAATGTGCCATAGAAGCCCTACGCGCACGACGGCTTTGCCGCTGTTATCCGCGAGCGAAATTATGCCTTTTCCTTTAATGTGGAGAAAAAAATTTCTTAGCGGCTGGCGCAGGTCTTCCCGGGAAACGGGTTTTGTCACGTAGCGGTTCCTGTCGATCTTTATGTCGCCAGACAGGCGCGGGGTTATCGCTGACTTGATGCCTGACGATGTCGTGCCGCAGAGAGGCGCGTAAATAAGCTTCAGGCCGCGCGCCGCGGCCGATTGAAACGTGACCCCATCTTCCAGGTATTCGTACAGTTTGGTATCCGTATTC
>JBDRBZ010000109.1:0-11912 GCA_043822175.1 Candidatus Omnitrophota bacterium | reverse complement strand
GCGAGAAAACAGAACAAAATAGAGTACAAAGAGCGATGGGGAAGCCTATCCACCGCTAATCGTTCCCAAAAAAGGCTACCCCAAGCTTCGACATGAGTTTTTCAACGGTCTCAAGTTAATAAGTTAACTCCGTCCCCTATTGATCCGGATATGTGAAAGTGCTTGACAGAAACGGTCGAAAGTGCTATATTTAGTTCGTTTAATCCGTATTAAAAGTTGTAAACGTGGATTCTAACATGATGGTGACGCTTTTCCTAACTAGTGGCAAATCAATAGGTTATGATACAAATACGCGCATCTTGTATTGGTTTCATAACTTACTGAAGAGCATAGTGTTACCAGAAGCGTCACCATTGACATTGATTTAAGGAGGTTTAGCATGGATAACAGGAACGAAGAGATTAGGGAGGCTTTTGTGAATTGTGTTAACCAGATATGCAGTAAGTTCGGGTTGAATAACGTGATGGCGCAGCTGTATGTTATTCTTTACTTGAGCGATGAGCCGCTGTCATTGGATGATATGGTAGAGCAGCTCAATATCAGCAAGGCAACGGCGAGTAATAGCGTGCGGGCACTTGAGAGGTACAACGCGGTAAGGCATATCTGGGTAAAAGGGTCGCGTAAGGATTATTACAGGGCAGAAACAAACATATCCAAGGTTATCATGGACCGCGTTAAATCCATGGGCCAGGGAGTGCTTACCGAATTTTCATCAATGATAGAAAAATCATATGAAGTTATTAATCATGCTGGCAATTCTGAGAATGGAGGGGACCTGTCGCCGTTAAAAGATAAGCTGGATAGGCTTAACACCATTTACGGCCAGGCGAAGAGCCTGTTTGACCTCCTCAATTCCGACATTCTCCAGGAAATGATATCAAACGGGCACGAGCCTAAAGAGGCTGCCGTTCTGACAGGCGAAGAGGCTAAATAATGGGTAAGAAGGTCTCCATATTCTGCACGCTCGGTCCGTCATCGATGGATAAAAAGATCATTATCCGTCTGGACGCTATAGGCATTGACATGTTCCGCATCAACCTTTCACACACTAATATCAGGGATTTGGAGAATATTATTAAGAATATAAAGCAGGCTACAGACAAACCCGTGTGTATCGATACCGAAGGCGCGCAGATCAGGGTCGGATATGTCGAAAACGGGGCCATTAATCTCCCGGAAGGAAGCATGGTCGAGATATGCGGCGAGAAGATGGTGGGCAACACGCGTAAGATTCCGTTTTACCCGTTGAGCGCGATAGGGCAGATCAGGCCGGGAGACCTCATCAGCATTGATTTCGATTCTGTGCTGCTCCAGGCGCTTTATTGCTCTCAAAAAGGCGTGACAGCAAAAGTTGTTTCAGGCGGACGGGTGGGCAGCAATAAGGCGGTCACGGTCGACAGGCCGATAGACCTGCCGGTCATGACCGAGAAGGACATCGCCGCCGTGAAAATTGCCCTTAAGAACGGCATACGGCATTTTGCGTTGTCATTCGCGGCGTCCAGAGACAGCGTAGAGCTTTTCAGAAAGGCCGCGGGCGGGCGGGCGCACATTATCTCCAAGGTAGAGAGCCGTAAAGGCGTCGAGAACCTGGACGACATACTGAAGGCGTCCGACGCTATACTTATTGACAGGGGCGATCTGTCGAGGGAAGAGCCCATCGAGAAGATTCCGCTCATGCAGAAGCTAATAATCAAAAAGGCGAACCGGGCCAGAGTGCCGGTATATGTGGCGACAAACCTGCTTGAATCCATGGTCACGGGCAGGACCCCGACCCGCGCGGAGCTGAACGACGTGGTCAACACTTTGCTCGACGGCGCGGACGGGCTCGTGCTCGCCGCCGAGACCGCGATAGGCCGCTATCCGGTCAACTGCGCGGCCATGATAGCGAAGACAGTGAAGCAGCTGTACGGGTTTTCGGACGCGATGTCGCTTACGGATGTGCAGAAACGCGAATCCTTCCTCCTGTCAGAGCCTCACGGGGGCAGGCTGGTCAGCAGGCAAGCGGGGCCGGGCATGACAGCCGCGGCCGGGAAAATAAAAAAAATTGTCGTTGATGACCGGTTTCTCATGGACGCCGAGCAGATAGCGGTAGGGACTTTTTCGCCGCTCGAGGGCTTTATGACGAAAAAAGAACTTGAATCAGTGCTCGACGATTACCGCCTGCCCGGCGGGGTTGTCTGGCCCCTTCCGGTATTCCTGCAGGTTGATGAGAATACCGCGAAAACGGTAAAAGGAAGAGACAGGGTCCTTTTGTCTTCGGCATCGACCGGCAAGGTCCATGCGGCGCTTTATCCGGACCAGGTTTACCTCTATGATATAGAGCGGATGTCGCTTAAGATGTTCGGCACTAATGATCCGAACCATCCGGGGGTGGAGAGGCTCAAAAACGGCGGCAAATATTTCCTGGGCGGCAAAATAGACCTTATCATGCCGCTCCCGTCACCGAATAAGCATTATGAGTTGAGGCCGCGGCAGGCCCGCCTGATATTCGAGGCAAAGGGATGGACGCGGGTCGTGGGCTTTCATACGAGGAACGTTATCCACAGGGTGCACGAGCACATACAGCTCCTTGCCATGGAGAAACACCACTGCGACGGGGTATTCATACATCCCGTAGTCGGGCCGAAGAAAGCGGGCGATTACGTGGAGGATGTGATATTGAAGAGTTACGGGGTAATGATAGACAGGTATTACCCGGCCGGGAAAGTTGTCCTGGGGGCGTTCCAGAGCTATTCGAGGTATGCGGGGCCGAGAGAGGCAGTGTTTACGGCCCTATGCAGAAAGAATTTCGGATGCAGCCATTTCGTGGTTGGCAGGGACCATACCGGGGTCGCGGACTATTATAAACCTTATGACGTGCACAGGCTGTTTGACCGCCTGGGCGATATAGGCATCACCCCGATATTTTTTAAAGAACAGAATTACTGCAGGCTTTGCGGCACTTATGTGGAGCGCTGCAGGCACCAGGACAGGAATATATTAAGGATAAGCGGCTCCAAAGGCAGGGAGATCCTTAAATCCGGCAAGCGGCCGCCTGAATGGTTCATGAGGCCGGAGATATCGGATATTATTCTCGAGAATATCCGTAAGGGTGAAGACGTTTTCATCGGATAAGCGGGTAGAAAGGCGAAAAATGGCTTATGACGCTCGAATAGTCGATCTGCTGAAACTGGCTGATCATGCGGGACGGCTGATCATGGAAGTATATGGGTCTGATTTTAAGTACCAGGATAAGGCAGACGGTTCGCCGGTGACAGCTGCGGACCACAGGTCTTATGAGGCGATATCGTCCGGGCTTGCGAGGCTGTATCCGGACATACCGTTATTGTCGGAAGAGGGAAAAGAGGTATCTCACAGTGCGAGGGCAGGCTGGAATAAATTCTGGCTTGTTGACCCGCTGGACGGCACAAAGGAATTTATCCAAAAGCTCGGCCAGTTTACCGTGAACATCGCGCTCGTGGAGGATTGTAGGCCCGTGCTCGGCATAGTGCATGCCCCGGCCAGGGGCAGCTTCTACTTCGCGGCTAAGGGCATGGGCGCGTACAGGATCTGCGGCGCTGACTTACCCGATAAAGCGCGCGATATCGACGATATAATGGCGCGGGCGGAAAAGCTGCCGCTTGCGGGCTCCAGAAAAGGCCTTATCGTGATCGCGAGCAGGTCTCACGCGGTCAAGGAGACGCAGGAATACATAGATTCTTTAAAAAAAGAATTCGGTGAGCCCGAAATAACGAATATCGGCAGCGCCCTGAAGCTTTGTCTTGTGGCTGAAGGCGCCGCTGACCTGTATCCGCGTTTCGGACCTACGATGGAATGGGATGTGGGCGCCGGCCAGATTGTGGTCGAGGAAACCGGGGGCGCCATATTATCTCTCGCCACGCGCAAACCTCTTGAATATAACAAAGAAAGCCTTGTGAACCCGCGGTTTCTTGTCGTGTCAGGCGGCATGGCCCGGAGGCTCGGCGGGCAGGGCAGGTCATGTGATTATCTCCTGAAAGGGGTGGGCGCATGAAAATACTGGTGACCGGCGGGGCGGGGTATATAGGATCCGTTATCGTAAACAGCGCGCTCCAGCGTGGTCTGGACGTCAGGGTTGTAGACGCGCTGTGGTATGACCCGAAAGTGCCGCTCGCGCATCTCAATAACCCTAGGTATGAGTTTGTGAGGGGCGACATTACCGACGGGCCGCTTATGGACAGGTGCCTGGAGGGCGTTGATTTCGTGATCCACACGGCCGCCGTGGTCGGTGAGCCGGCAAGCAATAAGTTTCCCGAGCTGACGGAAAAGGTGAACTCGAAAGGGGCGATCGGGCTGATCGACAGGGTTAAAGGCAAGGGCGTGCACGGCTTTATATTTCTCTCCACGTGCTCAAACTACGGCGTTTCCGATGGCCTGGCAAACGAACTTACCGTACTCAAACCGCTGTCGCTCTACGCGAGGACAAAAGTCGATGTCGAGAGGCATCTTATGGACAATGTGCGGCATACCGATTGGGTGATATGCCGGCTTTCCACGGCTTACGGCTCTTCGCCGAGGATGAGGTTTGACCTTACGGTTAACGATTTCGCGATGAATGCCTTCATGAAAAAGTACCTGGATATATACTTACCTTATACCTACAGGCCCTATGTCCACACCTATGATATAGCGAACGTGATACTCGGCATGGCCGATAATTTCAACCTGGTCAGGAACGACATATTCAACGTCGGGTTTAATGAGGAGAATTACCAGAAGATGCGCATAGCCGAGACGGTCAGGGAATTTATCCCGGATCTGAACATAGAGGCCGTTGATAAGGGCGCTGACATGCGCGATTACAGGGTGGATTTCTCAAAGCTCAACAATTTTCTGAATGTGGCAAAGACATATACTGTGCGCGACGGTGTCAGGGAAGTTATACAGATGCTGTCGTCGGGCCTTGTCAGGGATTGCGGCGGGCCGAGTTACTACAACACTTCGCCTGACTTTGACACGGAAGGAGTAACTATAGATGCCGCGTCATAAGGAAATACCGCTTTCGGCCCCTGTTGTTTGGGGCAGGGAAATAGAATACGTTGAAAAATGCCTGAGGACCAGGTGGCTCTCGGACGGGATTTTTGTGAGGAAATTCGAGGCTGCGGTGCGCGGCTATACGGGCGCGGGGCACACGGTCGCCTGTGTCAACGGGACCGCCGGGCTTGAGGTGGCGCTCAGGCTGGCCGGCGTTAATCAGGGCGACGAAGTGATTGTGCCTACGCTGACTTTTATAGCTACGGTAAACGCCGTGAGTTATCTCAAGGCCCATCCTGTTTTCATGGATTGCGACGATTACATGAACATGGACGCGGATAAACTGGCGGATTTCTGCGAAAAAAAATGCGCGTTTACGAAAAAAGGCCTGAAAAACAGAAAGACCGGCCGTATGATAAAAGCGGTTATACCTGTGCACGTGTTCGGCAACCCGTGCGACATGGAAGGCATCATGCGTGTCGCGTCTGAATACGGCCTGAAGGTCATAGAGGACGCCGCCGAGAGCATGGGGTCGTATTACATAAAGGGACCGTACAGGGGGAAGTTCACCGGCGCGATCGGCGATTTAGGCGTTTTCTCGTTCAACGGTAATAAAATCATCACAAGCGGCGGCGGCGGCATGATAGCGGCCCGTGACAGGAAGCTGGCCGATAAGGCGCGTTATCTTGTGGACCAGGCAAAAGACGACACAGTCAGGTACGTCCACGATGACATAGGGTACAATTACCGGCTTACTAACATACTGGCCGCAGTGGGGCTTGCCCAGTTCGAGGATCTCGAAAAGAGAATAAAGATAAAAAGGGCCAATTTCGCTTGTTATAAAAAACTGGTATCAGGCATACCCGGCTTAACGTTTGTGGAAGAGCCGCCTTACGCGCGCGCCAACTACTGGTTTTATTCTCTTCTTGTGGATGAGCGTGTTTACGGGATGCCGAATTTCAGGCTCCTGGACGCACTGGCCGGGGATCATATAATGACAAGGCCGGTGTGGAAGCTCAATCATGCCCAGAGGCCTTACCTGAAATGCGAATCGTACAGGATCGAGAAGGCGCGTTATTTTTATAAGAGAATATTGAATCTGCCGTGCAGCGTCAACCTGACCGTGAAGGACATAGAAACCGTTGTAAAAGTGTTAAGGAAACATGCGAAAAAAAAGTAAACGTAAAATATGCGTGGTGACCGGATCCCGCGCCGAATACGGGATCATTTACTGGCTTTTGAAAGAGATCATGGGCGACCCGGACCTTTGCCTCCAGCTGGCCGTGACCGGGATGCACATGGAGAAGAAGTTCGGGAGCACTTACAGGCAGATAGAGAAAGACGGATTCAGGATTGACGCGAAAATCCTTATGGGCCTGTCGGATGACACGGAAGAAGGCGTAACAAGGTCGATGGGGCTCGGATTTACGGGATTCGGGCGCGCTTTCGCGCGGCTCAGGCCCGATATCGTCGTGGTCTCGGGCGACAAGTTTGAGATACTGGCCGCGGCCGGGGCGGCGTTAGTATCCAGGATCCCTATCGCCCACATACACGGAGGCGAAATCACCGAAGGCGCTTACGATGACGCCGTAAGGCACGCGGTCACAAAAATGGCGTATTATCACTTCGTGTCCCACGCCGAGTACGCGGGGCGCGTCATACAGATGGGTGAGGATCCTGCCAGGGTATTCAACTATGGGGCGCCCGGGATTGACAACATGAAGAGGCTTAAATTAAAGGGAAAAAATGAGCTGGAGGATGAGCTGGGCATGAAATTTACCGGCAATGAGGCGCTTTTGACATTTCACCCTGTTACGCTGGAGAAGGGGCAGGCCGGCAGTCAAATAAGGACTCTGATCAGGGCGGTACATGATGCCGGACTCCGGGTCATTTTCACCATGCCCAACGCGGACCAGGAAAATGACGTTATTTTCAGGGAAATCAGAAAATATGTGAAGGCTCATCCGGCCTGTTCCAGGTGGTTTACAAGCCTGGGCCAGACGAGCTACCTGTCTCTCATGAAGTATATAAGGCTCATGATAGGCAATTCGTCAAGCGGGATTGTCGAGTCGCCCTCTTTCAGGCTGCCCGTGGTGAATGTCGGAATAAGGCAGAAAGGGCGTATTAAGGCGCCTAACGTTATTGACGCGGCTTGCGGCTATTCTGAAATAAGGAAGGCCATTAAAAAGGCGCTGTCGCCCGGATTTTCCGAGTCGCTCAAGGGTCTCAGGAACCCGTTCGGCGACGGCAGGGCGAGCGGGAGGATAAAGGACCGGCTCAAAAGAATGGATTTAAACACATGCGTAAAAAAGTTTCGAGACCTGCGGTAAAAAAGAACAGGGTTAAACGGATCGTGATTGTCGGCGGCGGCGGACACGCGAAGGTTGTCATTGACGCCGCCCGCAAACAGGGTGGATTTAGGATCGCCGGCGTGGCAGATCCATCTCTTAAGAAGGGAAGTTCTATTATGGGCGCGCCTGCGCTCGGAGGCGACAGTGTGCTGCCGGCGGTGCTGGCCAGGGGCGTAAAATATGCCTTTGTCGGGGTAGGATCTGTCGGAGATACGGGGCCGCGGAAAAAGATTTATAACGCGCTTAAGCGTATAGGCTTCAATATTCCGGTGATCGTTCATCCCGCGTCAGTAATCGCCGATGACGTGGAACTCGGGGACGGCACGTTCGTGGCAGCGGGCGCGGTTATCAATCCGGGCACAAGGACGGGAAAGAACGTTATTATCAATACTTGCGCCTCGGTTGATCACGACTGCGCGCTCGGCGATTTCGCGCATATAGCCCCGAACGCCGTGCTGAGCGGGGGAGTCAGGATCGGGGAGGATACGCACGTGGGCGTGGGCGCGACGGTTATCCAGAACATTGCCGTCGGTAAAAGGTGTTTGATAAAGGCAGGCGCGGTTTTAACGGACAGTATAGGCGATGATTCGAGGTTTTAAAACATATGGCGCTGAATAAGAAAAAGACATTCATTATCGCGGAGGCCGGAGTTAACCATAACGGCAGCCTGAAGCTGGCTAAAAGGCTCGTTGACGTCGCCGCTGACGCCGGGGCTGACGCGGTTAAGTTCCAGACATTCCGCACTGGACGCCTAGTGACGTCGCGCGCGCCAAAGGCCGCTTACCAGCGGAAGAATGCGGCTGGCGCCGGAAACGCCGGCGAGACGCAATTTGCCATGCTTAAAAAGCTTGAGTTGTCTGAGGGGGACTTCAGGAAAATCGCCGCGTACTGCGGGAAAAAAGGCATAATGTTTCTCTCGACCCCGTTTGATCCGGAGAGCGCCGAATTTTTAAACGATATCGGCATGAAATATTTTAAAATCAGTTCCGGAGACGTAACCAATACGCCTTTTCTGGCTAAAGTAGCCGCGTACGGCAAGCCGGTTATTTTATCGACGGGCATGTCGTCGCTCGACGAGGTAAGGGCGTCTGTCAGGGCGGTAAGGAAGGCGGGCAACTCAAAACTGACGCTGCTCCATTGTACTTCCGACTATCCTGCCGCCTACCGTGACGCGAACCTCAAGGCAATGGCGACCCTGGGCCGTGTTTTTAAAGTGCCCGTTGGCTATTCGGATCATACGCCCGGCATCGAGGTCGCGGTGGCGGCCGCAGCCATGGGGGCCTCTGTGATAGAAAAGCATTTTACGCTCGACAGGCGCATGGCCGGGCCTGACCACGCGTGCTCTCTCGAGCCCGGCGAGCTTAAGCGCATGGTAAACGCTGTCAGGCACATAGAGCTCGCTCTGGGCGACGGCGTCAAGTCTGCCCGGCCCGCAGAAGGAGAAATAAAGAGAATGGCAAGGAAAAGCGTCGTAGCCGCCGGTGATATACCACGGGGCGAAAAAATAAAAGAAAGCCATCTTACGGTTAAGAGGCCGGGGACGGGCATCGGCCCGGACCGTTTGAGGGAGCTTATCGGAAAAAGGGCCCGCAGGGATATATGCGCGGATGAAGTGATAACACCGCAAAAGGTTTTATTATAGGAGGCAAGGCCCATGATTAACGGGACAGACGAATTTCTGATAAGAAAAGAGACTTCAATAAAAGACGCCATGAAGAGGATGAGCGAAATAGGGCAGAAGGCGCTTTTTATCGTGGACAGGGATAAAAAGCTCATGGGCGCCCTCGGCGACGGCGATATCCGCAGGTGGATACTGTCGGGCGGGTCTTTACGCGAGAATGTGGGCAAGATCTATACGCGCAAACCCAAATACGTGCGCGAAAACTACATGCTCAAGCAGGTACAGAGTCTCATGCTGAAGATGTCCGTTGTGTGCGTGCCTGTGGTAAGGGACGACATGGCCGTGGTCAGGGTGCTGACCTGGAAAGAGGTTTTCGCGGATAAGGATCTTAAAGAGCGTAAGAAGCTCGATGTGACCGTGGCCATTATGGCCGGCGGCAAAGGCACGCGCCTTGACCCGTTTACTCGCGTCCTTCCCAAGCCTCTTATACCGATAGGCGATAAGCCCATAATCGAGATCATAATGGACAAGTTCGGCGAATACGGCATAAGGGAATTCATTGTCACAGTGAACCACAAATCCAAGATGATAAGGTCGTATTTTGACGATTCTGACGGAAAATATAAAATCCATTATATAGAGGAAAACCGGCCCCTCGGTACGGCAGGCGGCCTGCGGCTGCTCAAAAACAGGGTCAGGGACTCCTTTATAGTGACTAACTGCGACATCATTATCTAAAGCGACTGCGCCGAGATAATGAGGTTTCATAAAGAAAACGACTATGACATGACGCTTGTCGTGTCATGCCGTCATTACCTTATTCCCTACGGGGTTTGCGAGCTTGAGGACGGGGGAACGCTCGGGCACATAAACGAAAAACCCGAATACGACCTCCTCGTGAATACGGGCATGTATGTGATGAAAAAGAAACTCCTGGATATAATCCCGTCAAACAGGGCGTTTGACATAAATGAGCTCATCGATAAGGCAAAAGAAAAAAAATACAGGGTAGGGGTATTCCCGATCAGCGAGGACGCCTGGATAGACATCGGGCAATGGGAAGAATATAAAAAAGCCGTAGAGCACATGAAACTGGATTGAGGTTTAAGCGGATGAAGGTTATATTTTTCGGACTGGGATCTATCGGGAAAAGGCACGCGGAATTATTGCCGGAAACCGGCAGGCATGAGCTTTTTGCCTTTCGCAGCCGGCCGGGGAAAACCATGAACAGCCCCGGCATTAAGGAAGTGTATTCCTGGGATGACGTAAAAATGCTGAAGCCGGAGGCGGCCTTTATCACAAATCCTACGGGCATGCATATCGGGACAGCGCTTAAATGCGCCTCGCTTGGCATGCACCTTTTTATCGAGAAGCCGCTTTCGGACAGGATGGACGGCATCGACGAGCTTGAGGCGCTGGTCAGGGAAAAGCGCCTTACCTGTTACACGGCATTCTGTCTGCGCTTCCATCCGGTGATAAAAAAGATCCGCGAGCTCGTGTCTGATAAAAAGATATATCACGCGCGCGCGGTATGCACGTCGTTCCTGCCTGACTGGCGGCCGCGGCAGGACCATAAAAAACATTATTCGGCCTATAAGGGAAAAGGCGGCGGCGTGATACTGGAGCTGGCGCATGAATTCGATTATATTCAGCACATACTGGGTCCCATAAAAAGAATTAGAGGTGTTTGCGGCCGGACGGCTGACATTACGGTAGACGCGGAAGATTGCGCGGACGCGCTGATTGCTCTTGAAAACGGCGTAAACATAAACATGCACATCAATTTCCTGAGCCATATCGCTGAGCGGAGCGTGAAGATTGATTTTGAGCATGGGTATGTCATAGGCGACCTCGTGGCCAATAATGTGGACTATTTTTATAAAGGCAGAGACAAGAGGTACGCTTTTACGGCCGGCAGGGATGAGTATCTCAGGAAGCAGCTGGAATATTTTTTCGCGAATATCGGAAATGAATCGATAATGAATAATATCGGCGAGGCGAAGGCCCTGCTGGCGAAGGTGCTGGAGTTCAGAAATGGCGAAGCGCAGGAATAATATACTGGTTACGATCGCGGCGCGCGGGGGCTCAAAAGGCGTAAAAGACAAAAATATCAGGCCTCTATGCGGTAAGCCCCTTATCGCCTACAGCATACGGCAGGCGTTGGATTGGGGGAAGGCCGCGCGTATCATGTGTACTACGGACTCGGAAGCGATCGCGGCTGTCGTCCGGGAGTGCGGGGCCGAGGTGCCGTTTATGCGGCCGCCCGAGCTCGCGACCGACGCGTCCGGCAAGCTGGGCGCGCTCAGGCATGCCCTCAAGCGCGCGGAGGAGATTTACGGGGAAGAATACGGCGCTGTGGTCGACCTCGACGTAACCGCGCCCATCAGGAAGGTGTCTGACATTGAAGGGTGTGTTAAGCTGTTTTTCGATAAAAAACCGAAGACCGTGTTCAGCGTCGTGCCGGCGAGAAAAAATCCGTATTTTAACATGGTGGAGGTAAACGGGGACGGGTACGCGAGCGTCGTCAAGCCGCCGGATAAGCCGTTTAAACGCAGGCAGGACGCGCCTTTAGTGTATGACATGAATACCTCTATATATGTTTACGATCCGGGCTTTCTCGAGAATCCGTCGTCAAAGTCCGCCATTACGGACAGGTCGTGTGTTTTTGTAATGGACGAACTGTCGGCGTTCGATATAGACAGTGAGGGCGACTTCCTGTTCATTGAATTTCTTGTAACGAAAGGGTTGGTGTCATTATGACGGATTATACGGCTAAATTCAGCCTGAGGGGAAAAAAGGCCGTTGTCACAGGCTTATTGATAATATGGACTTACTTGAGGGCATGGTTGAAAATCCTGAAAGATTTGGAGCTTTTATTCTGTTAAAAAGGCTAAAGAATAATGAAAGTAAGCCACCAACGAATATTGAAATGTTGAAGTTTAAAATTA
>JBDRBZ010000108.1:0-16644 GCA_043822175.1 Candidatus Omnitrophota bacterium | reverse complement strand
GGGTGTCGCTCAGCTTGGCCTGGCGGGCTCAGGCATTGATATAACAGGCAAATTTGTTCTCAGGGATGTGTTGCACAATGAGGACATAGAGTTTGTGCCTGATAAAAATGCATACGCGGACGGCAGTATTTATTACAAATTATCCCCGGCACGGGCGCATGTTTTCGAGGTTGAGACGGATGATGAAAACCTGACGCCGGCGATGAAGCTGTATTACAGATTGTATGACGCGCTTGACAGGCTCATGTATTATGACGGTAACGGTGAGCCGGGGGTTTATGCCGGATTTCCGCACTTCAGAATGGAATGGGGCAGGGATACTATGATATCCCTGCTCGGGATAATAAGCGCTGGGCGTACTGACCTGGCGCGAAAAATTCTCGTAAAATGGGCAAGGCTTATCGACACGTTCAGGGCCGACGGAGGAGTGATGCCGAATGTGAGCGCATGGGAAGGCGGGGAGGGCAACTGGCACACCTCTGACGCGCCGCTATGGTTTGTCGAGGCGGTTTACCAGTACATGATGAAGTCGAATGACTGGCGTCTTATGTACGCGAAACTGTCGGAGGACAGGACTCTGCTAAGGGTTCTGAAAGATGTCATGGAACGTTATACGATTGATCCTATGTCCCTTGAAGAGGACGGTATTGACGCCGCGCGAACCGCGGCCTGGCACAACGGGCTTATATATTCTGATGCCCAGGCGTCGTGGATGGATACGCGGCACACGCCCCGCCGGGGATATCCCGTCGAGATACAGGCGTTGTATTACAACGCGCTTAAGAGGATGACGGAGCTCGAGCCGTGTGACGTATCCGGATATTCTCAAATGGCTGATAGGACAAAGGCCGCTTTCAATCAGCGTTTCCGGAACCCGGATAAGGGGTGTCTGTATGACGTACTCGGGACCGGGAATGCCTCTAATCCTGATCATGCCGTGAAAGATACTTCAGTAAGGCCGAACCAGATACTGGCGGCTTATTTCGGACTTTTGGATGATAACAGGGCCAGGGAGGTTATTGCCTCTGTCAGGGATAAGCTGCTTATTCCGGGCGCGCTGCGGAGCCTCGCACCGGATGAGCCATGGTATCATCCGTATTACGCGTTTCAGGGGGATGACGAGGCGTATCATAACGGGACAGGATGGGTGTGGCTATATCCTATTTATTGGATTGCGGCGGTCAGGTACGGCATGGCGACCGTTGACGAGGCCAGGGCCGCCATGACACGTGACCTGGAGAGGCTTACTGACTGGCCGGACGCGCCGTATAATACCGGCAGCCTGCCTGAACTTGTGGACGGCGGATTTCCGGCAGAGGACGGACGCGATATCCGTCCCAAGGGAGCAAACCAGCAGGCATGGAGCGTTGCCATGGCGATGTGGGGATTCGATGCGCTGGCCGGGATAGAGAAAGAAAAAGCGGCCACAGTTGAAGGACCCGTGCAGAGGCGGACAGACGCCGGAAAGATCAATATAAAGGTGCGCAATTATCTCCGCCCGCTACGCAAACCTTTTCAGGAAGGAGACTCCTGTGTCACTTTCGGTGAGTCCGAGAGCGCGATTATAGATTTTCTCACAAGGGAGAATTGCCGGAATACGCGGTACCTCCTGTTCAGGCTTTTTGGCGATAATGTGGGTGTGGACGAGATCTCGTGTATAGAGGCGGTAAAGTACCAGGAGGGGTGGTTTTCACAGATATTCAGGGCAGAGATACGGCTTAAAGACGGAAGGAACGCGATCGTTAGTCTGAATGTTCCCTCGAAATACGGTTTCGCGAATGGTTTGGCGGCGGCTGATTTTCACAACATGGAGCGATATTACCAGGCGCATCCTTATAAAGTAGCGTGCCCGCTGGTTTTGGGGAAAGGGCGGGCAACAACCGGCGCGGAGAAAGAGCTGAACATATTCGCGATAGAATGGCTTGAAGGGTATCACGAGATGAACCGTTCAAACGGGCTGACCGGATTTGTGATAAATACTTTTACTGTTTCCTCAGGAAATGAACAGCCCCGTATCGGCCGCGGTATGGATACTCACCACGGCATATTGCGGCAGGTGGCCTGCATGCTTACCCAAATGGCCCGGTATGACGAGGATTCCGATACAGGAGATTTCATTGATGATGTTAATATTGACGCGGGTGACTTTATGATAAAGCCGCTCGGCGCTGAGACGTATGACCTGCGCCTTGTCACGATAAGGAACGTGCTAATGGGCAGGCATTTTCATGAGTTCCTGGACCTTATGCTTGACGGCCGCTTATATCAATGGAGCGGTTTTTCTGATAACATGCGCCGGCTTGAGATGAAGGCCGTGCTGACTGGTATCTTGCAGGGGCTTGTAAAAAAATACGGGGATGTGAAAGGGCAGAGGGTATTTGACCGGTGGATGGAGTCTTACTCAAGCCATATCGCCGCCAGAAGAAATGGATTTAACGCCTTTATCAGGGGGCATGAGCCGGGTTCCGCTGTCAGGGCCTATTTTAGCGATACGGTATCAGGCGAGCGATTTAACGGGCCGATGCCGTACGATCCCATACTGCGAAGGATTAAGGTGTATCTGGCTACCGGCAGAAAAAGTCCTGAGATGGATGCGGTAATCAGAGACAGGAGGAGTGAACTGTTCGACGTGAATATTGTGATGAGAGGCATGAAAAAAGACGGATACAGGGCCCTTTTGGCTGATGCTTATCCGGTTGCGGTGCCCACCGGGCTTGATGTAAGCCGTGCCGGTCCGGACACTATAAACACGACAGCCGCTGCCGGGCTCGCTTCCCTGGTCAGGGACCTGGATTCTCAGCAAGAGGCTGCCCTGGCGCTTCGGGACTTCCTTACGGGAGTGGCGTTAAAAAATAAACTGGTACTCGCTTTCGACAGTACAATGGGGGGGGATACGCTCGCACTTTTCAGAGAGCTCGAGAATATGAAGAGGCATGAGCTGGCGGGTATCCTCTCTGATGTGGATTTTGTGTTCGCGGATCCGGATGTGTTAGCGCGCGAGGTGGGCGAGAGGGTCGACCGGGCGCCGGAGAGGGAAAAGCCCCTGGTATTTATGTTCGCGCGGCGCGAGTCCGAGGGAAAGCTGCGGGATATTGACCGGAAAGTAAATACAGTCTATGTCAAAGACGGCGCGATATGGGGCCTCGGCAATTTTTACTACCCGCTTGCCGAGATCGTGACTATAACACTGGGCTGCCATCTCGGGCTCATCCCCAGGGATAACGTGGCCAGCGTTATCCCGAAAGAAGTGCTTGCGTCATTAAACATCGGCGATGTTTCGGTTATTGAGAATAAAGACACCCTCTTTTTCGAGCTGATCCTCCCGAAGGAGGGACCGTACAAAGAGATCAGTGATCTCATCAACCGCTACGCCAACCTCCGCCGCCTAGTAATCCACGCGTAGCCGCGATCTTCCGTTCAATTTTCACATTGCGCATATAAAAACATGGGGGGACGGAGTTAACTTATTAACTTAATACCAGATGCCCTTAAGTTAATAAGTTAACTCCGTCCCCTATTTTTACCAGAATTGGGTGGTGTGTAAGTAAGCAATTACTGGAATAGTTTCTATGGCGACTACCCCCTCCTACCCCGCAGGAAATGGATTCATGTAAAGTCGTAATGTAACAGGTGCGCAATTCCGGGCTGTTTATTTACGGAATAGCATTAAGCGTCAAAATAGTTACATTGCTGTGACACTTCGAACGGTCGCATATGGTAATATCTGTTTATATGATGCGGAAGATATTATTAATATATTGTAGGCGGACAGTTCGCCTGATTGTTTCCTTTATTCTCGTTCTGTCCATGGCAGGGCAGGGGATTGTATTTGCCGCGGACGAGACGGTTTCGTGCTTAGCCATACCTAACTTCACCCAATCCGCGTCGTATGAGCCTACGAGCGGGAAAACAGTCGTAGAGGATAGCGTTGGCCTGCAGTTATTGGGAAGCTGTGTGGGTGACGCGCTGTGGGACGGTGTCGTCACATCGGGTGTTTTGCGTCGTATCATCGCCGGATTGGTGACCGAAAGATACGAATGCGGAGCATTCTCGACATTTGACTTTGAAAACATCAGCTATGAAAACGGAAGCTTTGTCATTCCTGCCATCGCGGGTGATGAAGAGTACGTAATCTCCAGGGCCTATAGAGGCGCGCGCGGGAGTATCAGGACTGCTGAGGGCAGATCTTTTACGGTAGAGAGAAGGAATCTTCCCGGTATCGGCAAGCATGAATCCCCGGACATGGCCAGGCAGGGACTGGATATATACGTCACCCCGACAAATTTGCGGGGCTGTAAAGCGGTGTTATTTGACATTGACGGTGTGCTGTTCACCATGCCGTCGAGAGAAGACAGATGGGTCAATTCTTCCAGAAAACTATACAGCATGTTGGACATACGGGTTAATCCGGAAAAACTCAGGGAGATTTTTAACGCCAATCATCCCGATGCAGTGCACAGGGAACTACTGACAGGATCTATAGACAGGGAAGCTTATATGGCGCGCGTAAACAACCGTCTGCGTCATTTTGGCGCAAAAAGGGATTTATCGCTTGAAGAATTTATGGAGATTGTCACCGGCGACAGGGCAGGGTCTCGTATTACCCGTAGTGTGCTGGAAGCTTTAAAGAAAAAAGGACTGCGGCTCGGCATACTCTCCAACAGATACGAAGGTGATAACGCGACATGGATGCGGCTTATCGAGGAAAACTATCCCGGTCTTTTTGATGAAGAATTGATATTCCTGTCCAACAGGATGGGTAAGAGAAAGCCGCAATGGGACATTTTTACGGCTGTGCGCGGCAAATTAGCCGAATTGGGTATCGAGCCTGCTGAAACAGCGTTTTTCGATGATATAGATGTCAATCTCCATGCGGCGGCATCCGTGGGTTTCAGGGCCCTGCCGTACAGCGCGTCCGAAAACAGCGATATCGGGCAGGTCCCGGGCGTGGCTGAATTTCTTTCTGACGGCAGGATTTCGCGGCTTGGCCTACATGCCATACTGGACGTGGTTAATTCACATCATCATTCACCGCAGGTCAGGAGCAATTACGCGAATATTATAGTAACGCTTGCGCTGGAAAAATCGAAAAACAATCAGTCAGCCGAACTCATGCAGATAGCGCGGGATGTGTCATCGTACATGGTAACTGAGGCAAGGCATGCGTTTATGCCGACATTCTCGTGGATCATGGAATCGCTTATTGCCATGGACGGCCGGATGGTTGCCGTAGGTAAGGATACTGCCAGGGGGCTTATGGCAAGGCATGAAACTTACACCGCTGTCAGGATTCTCGGTAAGATCGTTTTATCGCGCGGTATATCCGAGGTAGAAGATGTTGAGCCGCGGATCAGGCAAATCCGTGAGAACGGGGGGATCGATTACGATGATGAGACGGATGTCATGCTGGGATATTTAATATTTATGAATGGACTAAGCAATTATCCGTTTTACAGGGACAAGGACCTGTCGTTGCGTGATTATATGCGTATGATGACTACTGTTAAAGAAAAGCACGGTACCGAGGCTATGTCGAGGGGAGTGGGAGGCGGTGATTTCAGAGACGTGCTATCCAGCGAAGGCCGTAATGCCGTGCGCGAACTCGCGCGCGAGGTTGACCATGTGGTACTAGCGGTCAATCGGCTCCGCGAAAAATCGCCGGGCAGGCCGTTACACATAATCCTCAATCATACGCTTGGCGCCATGCTCGGGCCGGCGCTCGCGGCCGCTTTGCCCGATGTGGAACAGCGTACTATAAGAATAAGCTCGGGCGAACTGCACCTGGACCAGTTTTATTTAAACAGCGACTGGATACCTGAAGAATACGCGCGGCGGGTAATGACCGAAAGGCCGCATATTATAGTGATAGACGGGTCAAACTCCGTGAAATCCAGAGACACGGGTAAACGCCATATCGCTGACGCGTGGCTCGGCGTTCTGACTAACATGTATGCCATGGACCCGCTTATGACGCCGGAGCTGGGCGAAGCGAATTTTATGCTGGATAAGCGCTATTTTGAGCTGTTAGAAGGTGCCGGCAGCCGTGAGCAGAAAGCCCTTTTCGACAGGGCAAGGACCGTAACAGGCAGTATCAGGCCGGCTGATATGACGGGCCGAGAACCCTACAGGTTTCTATTTTATCCTTTAAGCGGGGAAGGCGATACAAGGGTCAATCTTAATCTGCGTGTTGCCGGTTCGAATTATATGCCTATTCCGGAAGACAGGGACCTTTCTTCCACTATAGATAACTTCGACGGCACAAAACCGTCGGTGATATTCATGCAGTATACCAATTCTCATTACCACAGCGGGTATTTTGACGGCACAGAGATATTTATGAGGCATTTCATACGGTTCGATACTTACGGTCCGCATTTTGTGCTCGATCTTACGACGCATATAAGGGATGTGTATTTGCAGAGTAGGGCGGCCGGGGCAGACGCTGTCTCTGCGTCCGCCGGCAAACACGAGCCGCCGGACATGGCGGGGATAGAGGCTTCTGTGATAGAAAATAACAAACAGTGCCTAAGCCGGCTTGAATCTTTTATCCGCATGGATGCCGACAAATTTATAGCCATGCTTGAGGGGCTATTGGGAAGACAATTAACGGATGATGAGAAAAAGGAAGCCGGCAGTCTCGTCGATCAGTTTAGGCAAATACGCCGAAATTACAGCGGATATGCCAAAGGAGCAACCGGTGTAAATGCCTGTTTAAACGCGAACCTTCGCGAACTAAGCCAGCACAGTATTTGTACCGATGTGGATGAAATGGCGCGTAAATATCTCATCAGAAAAGGGGTGCCTGCCACGTTTGCCATGACAAAGACTTTCGGGTTTATACGCGGCAAGGATACAACTCTTTACCCGTATAACGCGCCGCTGACCGAATTCTGGGATGAGAGCGCTGAGGACGCGTTTCACACCTTTACTGTTTTCGAGTTTCTCGGAGCCAGATTTGTGCTGGACCTTGGCGCGGATCAGTTTGTCATGGACGACGGCGGGGGCGCGGTAGATATTTCCGGAGGGCGCGGCAAATGGTTTTCGCTTAGGATGAAAAGGTATGCTGATATCGGCGTGGTAATAATCCCTGCGGATAAATTAAGAATACAGGATTTCCCATATGTCGGTTACCGAGCTGCAATGTCGCAACTGGTTTCCGGGGGAGGCATTGTATACCATCCTAGGGATATTGATTTGAGTAATGTGGGGCGCGGCAAAGACAGTCCGCCTGATATAAAGGGTGTTGGCGCAGTAAATGCGCTTGTATCCGGCGAACCCGGCAGTGCCTGGGGTGATTATGCCCGCTGGGCAGAGCCCCGGGACGGCGGTGATACCACAAACCCGTATCTCCGCAAGCATATACATGATAACCGCGCGGTTGAAATAAACCGGGCCAAGGATACGGTTTACCGCATAAGGCCCGACGGGGCAAATCAGTATGACCCGCATGTCAGGTGGGAATTTGCCGAAGCAGGCCTGTTAGCTAAAATAGACGGGGCCCGGGACGCCGGTACGCTGAAATCTATCCTGGCCGAAAAAAACAACTTCCGGAATCTGACTGAACAGCAAAGCGAGAAAATACTCGGTGTGGCGCGAAATATATCATTAAGCGTTGTTCTGGGCAGGTCTGTCATAGGCATAAGGGGCGGCAAAAAGATATTCACACACGTACGAACCGGCGTAAACCAGGAATTCCGCCGGCCGGACGGGACAATGGACAGGACGATCTGGATCGGCGGGCTGTTGCTTGAAAGGCTCAACGAAAAACAGCTGGCCCAGCTGATCCTCGAAGAATGCCAGCATATTGTCAAACCTCAAATGCTCATCGGCAGCAAATTGGTAAACGGGCACGGCCGTATTAGTGAGGCAGACGAACCCCGGGACGTGATAGAACACGATGAGGGGTTTATGCGATTGCTTGACAGACTTTCCGAAGTCAGGGATTTTGGCGAGAATGTGCCGGTGAGGCAGGGGTTGGCGGATAGATTTGAGAAAGAACTGGAAATTCTGTCAAATGCCGGGGAGTCTGAACCGCGGAAAGGCAGTCAGGCGTTGGTCCTTTATGCCGATGATATATTGAATAACGCGATTCTCTATGATTTTGAGGAGTCGCTTCGGCTGATGACGCGTGAAGGAGGCATATTGAATAGGGGTAAAATAATTCTCTATACAAAAAATGACGAATACGCGCCCCTGGTTGACAAGTTAAGGGACGGGATCAGGAAGGCGGCGACTGATACAGAAGTCGCGGTGCTTAAACCCGAAGATATCGATGTAGCGGCCCATAAACTGGAAGACCCCGCGTATGAGGCCATGACTCTGATCGAAACGCTTGAGTCGGGCCATAAGGTGGCCTTAGGCATAGAAGCCATATCTGCCGGCGATATTCTCGCCGTAATAAGGGGCAACGGCGTCGACTGCGCGAAACTTATGGATGAGTACAAAAGCAATGTGCCGCTTATCATATTGAACGGACGGAAGAACAACGTGCGCGGCATATTTTCTTTTGCAGAGGCCATGAATAAGGCCATGCTTATGATACAGGGTAAGGGCAGAGGCGGATGGGTTAATTTTTTGGACTGTATCAGGGGGACGGATGAGTTCTACGAAAGGTACCTGCGTGAGCGGGATGAGATACTGACGAAACTGTAATAACATCAAAGGATGATATGGGTTATATGAACGGGTTTAAAAAGAAAGTATGGTTCAGGGCGTTAACGGCGTGTCTGGCGTGCCTGTTCGCGGTAAACGCTGCCGCGGCTGATTTTAGCGCCCACACACTGTCTCCTGAATCCGTCTTCATGAGCCCGAAGAGCGCCGACGAAATAAGGGCGCTTGCCGTCGCCAGGCTCATCGAGCAGAGAGCCGGCGAGTGGGAAGGCAAGTCAATAGAAGAGATATATACTGATGATATAGTCTTATGGGCACGGTCCACTGATCCTGACTTTGACGGCTTCGGTCCCGAGCATTTTGAGCTTTCAGTAGACAAAAATGAAATAATCATACGTGTCCCCGGGAGTAACGTGGTTATAAGGTATTATAACTCAGACCCCCGGTTTGCCCAAACACTGGCCCGGTATACGGATTGGGCCGGGACCTCTACAGAAGTCATAAACACGAGAATAAACCGGCAGATAACCAGGAGGGCAAAAGCCCTGCCGGCCCCCAGTCAAATACATCCCGAACAATCTGAACAACCCCGGCGACCCGGGACAGACGAGGGTATTTCGCCCTTAACCGACGCGGCTTTCCGCGAACTCGACAGGGGAGTAGGCGAAGCCCTCAAGAGATACTCGAATGTGCACAGGGGCAACGGCCAGCATTCGGCAGTGTCGACAGAGTTATTTGAAAAGGCCAGGGAAATAGTGCTCGAGTATTTGGACCTGGATAAAGAAGGTCGCGTAGTCATTTTCGGGAACTCAAGGTCCATAGGCCTGATCAGAGAGAGAATTAAGTTTGGGGCCGATTTAAAGATCATTACAAGCAATGACATCGGCCTGCCTTTGGGTGTAACAGCCCTGGCAGTGAAGAAAGAAGACCTGCCCAAAGATGTCCCGCCCGTGACAGGCGGCGGTATTGTAAGGCTTGTCTCTAAGCGGCATGTTATCTGGGCTGATCCGCCTGACAGGTTTGAGGCGGGTACGCCGAATATCATAGGCATCATTACTTTTGCCAAGGCCCTAAAGATAGTGAAGCACTTCGGCAGGACGGATATTTTCGCTGCAACTGGAAGAAGGCACAGGACAGTAAGTTCGATACTCTACCGGGGAGCGTTCGGCGGATACTCCGGGCAGGCACTGTTTGACAGGCTTAAAAGCGCAATAATCGGAAACGGCTCTCTCGTGCCGACGGCTGACGGCGAAAGGCCCTATGTTAATTTCGATAACGGCGCGAGTACGCCGTGTTTTGCGCCTGTATGGGATACTGTCCGTGAGGTGCTGAGGCAGCCGAAGCGCGTGCTGGACGGTATCGTAAGAGAGGCGGAAAACATAGTTTTAAAATTTTTCGGGGCATCTGAGAAACATGAAGTTATCTTTACGGCCAACACCACTGAGGGCCTGAACATAATAGCCGATAACCTTAAACATCCCCGGGATGACGGTACAGAGACAGTTGTTATTAACACATTGATGGAGCATCACTCAAACGAACTTCCGTGGAGGTACGTGCCGGGTGTTAGCTTGAAGAGCCTTGTTACTGATAATGACGGATTCATAGGCATGAAAGAATTGGAAGAATGTCTTCGTGATCATAACGAGCTGCACAAGTACGGGGCCAAGCACGTTAAAATCGTATCGGTCAGCGGCGCATCCAACGTGCTCGGCTCGTTCAACAATATCCGGGAAATAAGCAGGATAGCGCATAGGTACGGCGCCTCTGTCGTAGTGGATGCGGCCCAGCTTGCGGCGCACCGCCAAATTGACATGACGGCTGACGGCATAGATTATCTTGTATGTTCGGGGCACAAGATGTACGCGCCGTTCGGCGCGGGCGCTCTCGTGGCGAGGAAAGACCTTTTGAATTATGACAGGCCGGCCTTAGAGGCTTTGAAAGGCGCGGGCGCCCAAAATGTCGCCGGAATCGCCGCGATGGCAAAGTCCATGCTGCTTATGCGGCGCGCGGGTATGGATAATCTTGAGGCGGCGGAAAGGAGTTTGACGGCCAGGCTCCTGCGTGGGCTGAGGGGGATTCCGGGCGTAAAGATTTACGGTATCTCTGATCCGGATGACCTCGCGAGGAAAGGCGGCGTTGTGACTTTTAATGTAAAGGGCATGCCTCATAACCTTGTAGCCAAGCTCCTAGCCGAACGCGGCGGTGTCGGCGTCAGAAACGGCTGTTTCTGCGCGCACATGCTCCTGAAACAGCTGGTCGGAGTGGGGCCGTTTGTTGACATGCTTTATACAATCGGGCTTGCGCTGTTTCCTAAAATAGCGGGTAAATTTCTGCCGGGCCTTGTCCGTGTCAGTCTCGGCATTGAGAATACTGAAGAGGAAGTTGACAGGTTTTTGGAGGTTATCCGGGCGGTAGCAGGGGAAAAGGTTTCGCCGGTCAACCGCTTGCTCGGGAACATGAGCCTTGCCACACCGTTTTTGCCGGACACGGCCGGACGAACAAGCATTGATGAATTTGCCCGAAGAATCGTTGAAAGGGTTTATGGCGTTGAAGCGGATACGCCGGGCGGCGTTGTCGCCTACCGCGGAGACGGCCCTGAGCCCGGCCGAGATAGCGGTCACGGGGATGCCCCGGGGCCTGACGAAGGCGGAGGTAGCGGCGGGCCGCCCGGGAAGAATCCCCCGGGCGCCGGTGATGACAGCGCCGCAAGCAGCGCCGGACCGGGTGACGCGCCGGGCGGGCCGGCCGCAGGGCCGGGGGCGGGGATCCGCGATACGTTCAGACGGCTCGGTATCGTGCCGAGCTATACAGCCGATGACAGATTTCTCACGCCGGATGCCGGCAGTCCACATGGTGCGGCTATCATACAGGGACTGGAATCGTTCAGGGGGTTTGCGGGGGAAGGCCCGGCGAGAATGGAGCAATCTATGGAGATCGGATTAGCAAGGCCGGAGTCAGCGAATAGCGCCTTTGCTAACCAATTTGTCGGGACTCCTTTTTATAACGGCAGGTGCACCTATCATTTGAGGCGATTGGGCGGCTACGCGATTAATCTGGCCAGGGGCGATTTCCAGGAGGTCCTGGAAGGCCCGGCAGGCGCCGAGCTGGGACAAATTGTGAATATCCTCAATCCGTCTCTCATCAGCGTTCATTTGGGCTATGCGGCCGAGGATATAGCTTTTGGCGCCGTTCACGGCCACGATTTTGCTGAGAGCGCGCCTTTGGACAGGCAAACACTGCTTGAGCGCATTTGCGCCAATATTTCGACGCTGAAGCGTAAATTGGAAGCAGCCGGTTACAGAGGGCCTTTATTGCTGGAGACCCTTGATTACTATAAAACAGACGCTAACGGCGCGTATAATGATGTAACCGATCCCGGATTTATACGTGATGTTCTGACAACAGCCAATAAGGACGGCGAGAACGTGAGGCTTCTTATAGATACGAGCCACATCCTGGTCGCCGCGAAAAATAGCAGCATATATCCTCCGGATGAATACATGCGTTATGTGAGGTCCGTAGTCAACGAGGATACCATAGGCCTTATCGATGAACTGCATATTGTAGTACCGAAAGTGTTTACCGGCAAGACGGTAGACAGGTACATGGATATACATCAGCCACTGACGACGCCCGATATGGCGGCAGAAGAGATTAAAAGGATTCTTAAATATATTTTTAACTTGAGAATATTGTGCGAAGTAAACCGGCCCATAGTTCTTAATTTCGAGACCGGCATACAAAATTCTCGAAACGAGATACAGGCGCTGTCGGACACGCTCTGTGATCTGGCCGAGCATAGCGGTATGGGAAGGCACGCCCTGCGGGAGACCATAAAGAATGTCCAGTCATGCATGAGGGCGGTGAATTTTGAGGAACCGGTTTTCCTGCTCGGCTCGACGCTGACAGGGAAGAGCGGCGCTGACCTCGATCTTTTCTGTCACTATACGGATCCCGCGTTCAGGTGGCCGGACGGCCCGCTTGACAGGCTTGAGCGGGAATTAACCCGGCGCAGCATGTACCCGGATTCCGGCGGGATAGTACATTGCCTGGACAACAGCATGCTCGAGGGCCGGGAATTTGAGGAGACCTTCAAGTATGGCTATAGTATCGTCATTTATCCGGATTCTTTTGATCTCATCGATAAATCCGAGGGCAGGGATATGTTCAGGGCGCGTTATTTTGAGAGGAGCATGATAAGGGCGGAACAGCTTGATACGAAAGCCGTGTTCCTCGATAAAGCCGATACGATTGTGACGCAGGATGAGAATGTTACCCCTGAGATGAGGGATTTGCTGATAGAGACCATGGATAACGGCATGCCGGTTGTGGTCGTGACGGCTGATTCCAAGTACGGCGCGCTGAAGGCAGAGCTCATTGATGACCTGATGGCTGAATTGAAAAGGCGCGGGCGCATGGACCTGGCGGCACTTTTCCACATGGTACACGCCAGGAAAACCGGCCCGGGACAGGAAAAGAGCATAGACCAGTATTACAGATATGCGGCGGCTCCGGAGGATGCCGCGGGGTACAGCGCGGTTTGTGAGACACTGGTTAAAAAGGGCGGCGGGCTGCTTGACAAGGCCGACGCAATCGAGATCATGGCCGCGCGGTTGAGCATCAGAGAGGGGACAGTGTTCACCGCCACCGACGCGCCCAAAGACAAGCGTATGTTCGAGGTTCAAGTGCCGTCGGGCGTTGCGGCCATGCATGTTTATGTGGGAGATGAGGACGCGGAGGGTTTTGCGGCGCAGGGTGTTATCGTCGCGCCGCCCGGAGTCAAATTAGTGAAGGGCACTGATGCCTTATTGCGGAGTATCGTCGAAGCGAAACGCGCGCGTACCAGAAAGAATTCGTTTCAAGTAAACTGGTTTGTGGCGCGCGAAAAAGAATATATCGCTGAAGCGCGCGCTCTGATGGAAAAATATTCTATCAGCCTGGATGCGGAATGGTTCTTCATGGGGATTAAACACAACCTGCCCGTTGCGCAGTACAACGCCATGCTGAGCGATACGGGCCATGGGTTCAGGCACGCGCTGGATGTCGCGAGGTATGCCCTTGAGATAACGGCGAAAGAGGGGGCCGGGGGCGCGAGGGTTGACAAAGAAGCCGTCGTTTTGGGCGCTCTGCTGCACGATATATATTCGGTGATAGACCGCAAAGGGCATGCGGCGCTCGGAGCCGGGCAGTCCGGGTCATTACTCAAGGCCATGCGGTTTCCGAATGAAACCGCGGAAAAGGCGGCAATGGCGGTGATGTATCACTCTTATCCGGCGGACTCGCATTTTCCCGAAGATTTACCTTTTGAGGCAAAAATAATAAGAGACGCGGATGAACTTGATGAAGCCCTAAATGTCGAAAGGCTTGTGTGGATAAACATGGCCCAAATGGGCAGGAAGTTCTTTGCCCCGGGAATTACTGTGGATGAGCGTATCCGTATTCTGAGGCAACCGGAGCCTGAGGGGGCCGCAGCGCAAAATTTTGACTGCCTGCAGTACCTGGTGAGGTGCGTGACCTGCGGCATTGATCGGCGCAACTATCTTACGCAGGCCGCCGCGGAATATATCGTCCGGGATGGCGTGCTCGGTGAAAACCGCGCCAGGATAGTCGGGAGCGCGGGGCAGAGATCGCCTTTTGCGTCGGATGCGATTACTAAAGTCGTGGATGCTGTCATACGCGGGTACTGGGGCCCGAAACTCGATAAGGCCGGAGGCGCATGGCGTATTGACAGGACCAAATCCGATGTCGAGAGCGTGTATGAAGAATTCCTGGATCAGAACGGCCATTTGACGAAAACTATTTTTAAAGGCACAGAGGACGTGCTGGTAAGGGTTCCGGTGGAAGCCGTCGAGGTCATCGGGCCCGGAAACACTGTGCCGTTTTTAAGGGCTATACAGAATACGCCGAGAGGCCATGTGGAATTGTATTACGCCTCAGGCACGAGGAGGCTTACACAGGACGAGCAAACAGCCGTCTTGAGGAAATACGGCCTCCGGGAAAAACCGTTGCCCGGAGGGTTTAAGCCTGCCAGGGAGAATACGGTCAGCCTCTTTGCGCTGCTCAAAGGACAGGTGAGCGGGGATGAGGTAGAGGCAAAGCGCGATATCGATACGCTCCTGTCCACAAGCCTCGGCGGCGTGAACCCCGCCGATACGCAGGTCGTGCCGATCGGCCTGCAGAACGACGCGACCGGGCTCGTGAGAGGCGCAGTGCTCGGCGTCCAGCTCCTGCACATCGCCCGGTACTGCAGGCCGCCGCGCCGCGCGGATACGCCGTTTATCAACAGTTTTATCCGGCCCGCGCTCGAGCAGTACGCCGGCGTCATGAGCGCCCTGGGTGTCCCGGGTACGGAGGGCCTGTCTCCCGGCGACCTGGTGGACCTCGCGGCCGGCCAACCCAACGCCCGCATCGCCGCGCTAAAAAAACTCATCAGTCTCATGCCCGTTGTCCCGGTCGACCCCGAGGTCCTCCGCCGCGTGTACGACCTCGCCACAACCAGGTTCGCGAGAGCCGCGTAAAGAGATAGGATGCCCCCAAATAGGACGTCTGCAAATGTTAGGATGCCCCCAAATAGGACGTCTGCAAATGCAAATGTTTAAAACGGATTGAGTTTGCGGACCCTACATGATAATATAATATCCAGTGAATAAGCAAACGGTCGGAATAGATGTGTTCGAGTCGCTCAAGGGTAAGGATCTCGAGCGGGAGGGGTTTTTCATCGCCGAGGGTGAGAGGGTGGTCTCCAGGCTCGAGGGAAGCGGGCTTAAGACAAGGGCCTGCCTGGCCACGCCCAAATCGCGCGGTAAGTTCACGCGATTTATCGACCGGCTTAAGAGCGAGGGTGTGCCTGTTTACCTGAGGGATGAGGACGAGATAAAGCGCATAGTGGGGTTTCCCATGCACCAGGGGATCATGGCGGCGGTCGAATTGCCGGTCAAAAAGCGCCTGAGCGATATCATGCCTGCGCTCGCGGAGGGCCATTTCATCGCCGCGTTAAACGGCGTCAATGACCCGAAGAACGTAGGCCTCGTCGTGCGAAACGCCTCGGCATTCGGCGTTGACGCGCTTGCCGTCGACAAACAGTCGTATGACCCGTATTACCGCAAGGCGGTGAGCGTATCTATCGGGACCGTGTTCGATCTGCCCGTCGCTTATGAGGAATCGCTTGCCCGGACACTGAAATGGCTTAAATGCGCTTTCGGCACGCGCATCATCGCGGCGTCTCCGGCCGGCGCGCGGGACTTGAATGCTACAGACTTTTCAGGTAATATATGTCTTATTCTGGGTAATGAAAACGAGGGTATTTCCGCAGAGGTTATGGAATTGGCGGATGTGACGTTGAGGGTCGCGATTTCCGATAAGGTAGATTCGCTTAATGTCGCGTGTACAAGCGCGATAATTATGAACGCCGCGCGCGAAAAGCGCCGGTAAGAGAAAGGAGACACACGTGAGAAAGGTTGCTGTGATACCGGTTATAGTGGCGGTTATTATGGCTGCGGCGTATTTTACCGCGCCGTCAGGCATATGTGAGGACGCGCAGCTTGCCCCGTATATCCAGTCCGTCGATCAGGCCAAGGCGGGCATGACCCTGTGGCAGATGATAAAGACGGGCGGGTTTATCATGATCATACTGTCATTGCTGTCGATGGCCATGGTCGGGTTAATCGTGTATAATTTTATGACCCTTAAGACAGAATTGGCCGTACCGAAGAATTTCACGGAAGGCCTTATAAAGAAGCTCGAGGAGGGCAAGTTTCAGACTGTGAAGACCATGTGCTCTTCGGAGCGCAATATTATCGCCAGCATATCAAACGCCGGGCTTGAGCGCAGGGATAAAGACAGGCTGCTGGCGAGGGAGGCCATGGAAAATACCGCCCGGAAAGAGGTAGGCGCGCTCTGGCAGGGCATCAGCTATCTCGCCGACATAGCCGCTATCGCTCCGCTTATCGGGCTGCTGGGCACGGTTATCGGCATGATACAGGCGTTTAACGTCATAGCCTTTCAGACAGCGGTAGTTAAGCCCATCCTCCT
>JBDRBZ010000107.1:0-3060 GCA_043822175.1 Candidatus Omnitrophota bacterium | reverse complement strand
GCATAGCCGATAAGTGTTATAACGGCCAGGCATACCGCGATAAAGATTACCGCCTTAAGCGACAAAAGCAGTATTGAGCCGGCCACAAAGATTATCGGGAAAAGCAGAAGCGAAAAACCGATCACAATGCAGGCAAGCACCACAACGAGAATACCAACGAGTAAGTTTTTTATTACCTCCACGGCCACCTCCGTTTTTTGTGCGTATATTTTATCACGATCCCGAGGCTAGCGTATATTGTTTTTTATTTGAATATGTACCCTGTCCCGATTGACCAGAAAACGAGATCGAGCGCGTCCAGAGGTATTCCGTTCTTACCGGCAAACTTGCGCATTAACCCCTCGATTTCAAGATACATTTTCCTCCCGATTGTATTAGGCCGGGACCGCAGGACGCGGTGCTTTACAAGGTTGCGAAGTATGTGGACATCCAGTATGGCAAGATCACGGCCGAGTCCGATATTGCGGAGGAAATGGCTGGCCTCTTTATACCCGATCCCCTTGACGTTCCGCACAAGCCACTCCCTGGTTTTCGGCACATCATGCCTGTCAATACGGCCGCGTACGGATATCACCCCTGCTTTTTTAAAAAGCCTTCTGGCGGCTATTATGTACGCGGTCTTGTTGTTGGGGAACCTGACTGCTGACAATGCCAACCGGACGGCCCGTCGCGACCCGCTGAAAAGCAGACCCTTCTCCGATAGACGCCTCACAGCCCGGTCACAGCATATGGCCTTTGACTGAGGCGTGAGAATGCAAAAGCACAGTTCGGCGAATACCGCTTCCTCGCCCCTTCGCCAGACGTGCTCAAATTCACGTAGCCTTTTGTCGATGGCTTTTTTGTTTATGCTGTACGCTTTTTTCAGGGGGCTAAGCCCTGAGCGCAATGAGGTATCTGAAGACACTTAATGCCGCCTTTGCCCCTTCCCCAGCCGCTATGATGATCTGTTTCTCCGGGACGTCAGTGACATCGCCGGCCGCAAATATGCCCGGCACGCTGGTGCGGTTAAACGAATCGACCATTATCTCACCCGCGGCATTCTTATCCACGCCAGTCACGAAATCCGTGTTTGGGATAAGACCGATTTCCACAAAGATGCCGCTGACGCCTATTACATCACCCGCCCCGGACGATTTCACGCCCATGCCGGTTACGAATCTCTCTCCCAGGATTTCAGTAACAACAGTGCCGTTTCGCACATCGATTACGGGATCATTAAGGACTTTTTCGCGCATTATCGGGTCGCCGCCCAGCCGGTCCGTATTGTTTACCACATACACCTTTCGGGCTATCCGCCTCAACTGAAGGGCGGCGTCCAGCGCGGAATTACCGCCGCCTATTACGGCCACATCTTTTCCCGAGAATAACGGACCGTCGCATGTGGCGCAGTATGTAAGCCCCTTATTTTTAAATTCTTTTTCTCCCGGCACGCCCAGCTCTTTCGATCTTTTCCCTGTCGCGATTATCACGCTTTTCGCGTGATAGACGCCGCTGTCTGTCGTAACCGTGAAATTATCCCCGTTACGGGCTATGCCGGCAGCCTTCTCGCCTTCTCTGACGTCAATAGAGTATTGCTTCATGTGATCGGCAAATTTGCCTGCCAGTTCGGGGCCGCTTACGAACTGATACCCTGTATAGTTTTCGACATCGCCGCTCCAGGATGTCTGGCCGCCTATGTCAACTGAAATAACAGCGAATGCCATACGCTTTCTCGCGGCGTATACGGATGCGGTTATACCGGCAGGCCCCGCGCCGATTATTATGAGGTCATGCATTTTTGCGGTACCCCTTAAATGCCCAGCGACTTCTTTATCTTGTCTTTGTCAAACCCCACGATCACCTCGCCGTCTACCACCACGACAGGCACCCCCATCTGGCCGGATATGTTTATCATCTCCTGGGCCTTTGCCTGATCGGCTGACACATCGATATTCTCGAACGAGATATTGTTCTCTTTTAAAAATTCCTTGGCCCGCGTGCAGTAAGGGCAGGGCGGCGTCGTGTAAATTTTTACGCTCTTTGCCATGATTCCTCCTTATAAGTTTATTTCGCCCAGCCAAGCCCCGTGAATGTTGCACAAGGCTATGGCGCTCAGCCTGCCTTCCGAGGCCTTCAAATGCAGCGCGCACGCAGGGTTGAGTTTTTCGGGCGTCAGGATTACGCGCGAAATGAACTTCTTATCGATGTAAAAATCGACGTGTCCTATGGAGTGCTCCGGAAGCGTGGGATGCAGGATAGCGCCGATCTTCACATGTACGTCGACACAGCCCTCAATCAGGCCGCATTTTTTCAGCACGAGTATGACAGGCGAATGCTTTTTCTCAAGCTCTGTCATGTCGTTTATATCCCGGGGCGTCTTGACCGCTTCGGCGTTTTCCTGAAAGGACGACTTGGGCGCATGGCACACCGGACACGCATCCGGCGCGGCGCCGTCTATTGAAATATAACCGCAAACCTTACACACTAAGCCTTTCATTTTGCCCTCCTGTCAGTAATTTTCGCATAAAAGCTCGAAATACGCCATTGGGTGCTCGCATGCCGGACATTTCTCGGGGGCCTGTTTCCCGTCTATGACACGGCCGCAGTTTCTGCATTTCCAGCGCGCATCCTGTGACCCGGCAAACACCCGGCTGCTTTTTACGTTCTCCAGAAGCTTTCTATATCTTTTCTCATGCTCTTTTTCGACCTTGGCTATCTCATCGAACTGGGCGGCTACCGCCTCAAAGCCTTCTTTGCGCGCGATTGAAGCGGCTTCAGGGTAAAGCTTTGTCCACTCGGTGTTCTCGCCGACGGCCGCGGCATTAAGGTTTGAAGGCGTATCGCCTATAACCCCTGAAGGGTACGAAGCGGTAATCTCGACCTCGCCGCCCTCGAGCAGCTTAAAGAACCGTTTAGCGTGCTCTTTCTCGTTATCGGCCGTTTCCTGAAAAATAGCCGATATCTGCTCATAGCCGGCTTTTTTCGCGACAGACGCGAAATAGGTATACCTGTTCCTGGCCTGCGATTCGCCCGCGAAAGCCGCAAGCAGATTTTTCTCTGTCTGTGTGCCTTTCACTCCCG
>JBDRBZ010000106.1:0-8264 GCA_043822175.1 Candidatus Omnitrophota bacterium | reverse complement strand
GGCGCGGAAATGGGACATAGAGCTGGATAAGGCCATGCTGGGTTTTATCGCCGGCCAGAGGGTCAACAAGATGATAAGCAGATGGCTTTTCAATGTCAGGGATGCGGCAATGCTGGAAAAAATAGTGGGGATTATCGCGATTCTGAAAAGCCTTTCGCTCGACGTTAATCTGTGGAAAGCCCAGAACGCCTATTTCGCGGTCGGTAAAAAAATACTTAAATCGGCGCACGGCGAGTCGGCCAGGCACGAGCCCGATGCCGTGTGGATGGAGCAGTTCAGAAAACTCGGAAACCTGCTCCAGGTCAGCATCGGGTAACCGTTCCGGGGGATGCGTGAATAAAAGAACAAGCGGCATACTTCTGCACATAACTTCCCTGCCTTCGCGGTTCGGCATAGGCGACCTGGGTCCAGGCGCGTACAGGTTTGCCGATTTTCTGGCCGAGGCCGGCCAGGGGATATGGCAGATACTGCCTGTTAATCCCACCAGCCAGGGGACGGGCAATTCTCCTTACAGCAGCATATCGGCTTTTGCGGGGAATCCGCTTTTTATAAGCCCGGAGCTCCTGGCCGGGGAAGGCCTGCTTACGGAAGATGAGATCAGGCTCGCGCCTGATTTTCCGGCGCATCAATGCGATTACGCGCGCGTTATACCTTATAAAGCGGACCTTCTCGCCAGGGCATTCTGCCGCGCCAAAGACTCGGGTAAGCTCGACGGAGAATACAGGGATTTCTGCGCCTCGAACGGGGATTGGCTCGATAATCACGCCCTTTTTACCGTGATAAAGGGCCATCATAAGGAGAAGCCATGGTACGAGTGGGCCAAAAAGTTCAGGGACAGGAAAGGCAAGAGCCTTGAGACCGTCGGGAAGAAGCACAAAGACGAGATAGAAAAGGAAAAATTCCTCCAGTATGTCTTTTTCAGGCAGTGGCAGGCGCTTAAAAAATACTGCAATGAGAAAGGCATCAGGTTTCTTGGGGACCTGCCGATATATGTCAGTTATGATTCGGCCGATGTGTGGGCCAACAGGGATCTTTTCAGGGTGGATGAGGAAGGTCATCCGACGCATGTTGCCGGTGTGCCTCCGGATTATTTCAGCCCCACGGGGCAGTTGTGGGGCAATCCGCTGTACAGGTGGGATGTCATGAAAGACAATGGGTTCCGGTGGTGGCAGAGCCGCATGGGGCAAAACCTGAAATACCTCGATATGGTGCGCGTGGATCATTTCAGGGGCCTGGTCGCTTACTGGGAGGTGCCTGCCGGCGAGGAGACTGCCGTGAACGGCCAATGGGTAAACGCGCCTGTCCGTGCGTTTCTCGACGCCCTTCTTAAGAGTTTCCCCGGCATGCCTATAGTGGCGGAAGACCTTGGCATAATAACGGACGATGTGAAAGAGGTTTTAAAGGATTACGGGTTTCCGGGCATGAAGGTGCTGCAGTTCGCGTTCGGAGAGGATAACCCGACGCATCCGTATCTGCCGCATATGTACGATCACAATTGGGTGGTGTACACCGGAACGCATGATAATAACACAACCAGGGGCTGGTTCGAGAATGAGACTTCCCCCGATGATAAGGCGAGAATATTCAGGTATTTCGGCAGGGAGCTGTACGCCGATACCGTACACTGGGATTTTATAAGGATGGCAATGATGTCTGTGGCAAATACGGCTGTATTCCCGCTTCAGGACGCGCTGGGCCTGGGATCGGGCGACCGCATGAACAAGCCCTCGGTCGCTTTCGGCAACTGGCAGTGGCGCGTCCAGGACCACCAACTTGTTCCGTCAGTCGCGGGCATCCTCAGGGGTATGACCCATATTTACGGCAGAGAGCTGAAATGACAAAGCACCGCAAGATAAAAAAGCCCAAAAAATCGCGGAATAAACCTGTCCATAACACCGAGCCCGTGACGGCCGCCGCGCCGGCCGATATCGCGAGGATCATAGAAGACTCCGAGGCCATGATAAAGAGGTTCTACGGCCGCATCCTTTCCCTTCACGAGAATGAGAAAAGGCGCATCTCCCGTGACCTCCATGATGAGACAGGGCAGATCGTGATAGCCCTCGGCGCCAAGCTCAATCTTATCGAAAAGGCCATAAGAGACGGAAACATTGACGACGCCAGGGCCCTTATAGCGGAAAACAGGGACATGATCAGTGAGATAGCGGTAAGGATGAGGGCAATGGCTTTAAACATGCGCCCCCCTGCCATGGACATACTCGGGCTATCCGCCACGCTTCGCGAGTATCTCTCGGAAATAACAAAGTCCTCCAATATCAAGGTGGAGTTTAACGAGAACCTGAGCGGCATTAAGATGGATGATGACGTTGAGATCACATTGTACAGGATCGTGCAGGAGGCCATGAATAACGTCGTGAAACATTCGAATGCCGGTGACGTCAATGTCGATCTTTATCACGGGGACAGGAATATAAAACTTATTGTGAAGGACAACGGCAGCGGCTTTAAAATAACTGAAGTCATAAATGACGCTGACCCGCGTAAGATAGGGTTAAAGGGCATAAGGGAGAGGGCGCATATTTTAGGAGGCGTATTTGATCTTAAATCAGAGCCCGGGGCAGGGACCAGAGTCGAGATCAATATACCCGTAAGGTGATATTCACATGGCGATAGAGGTAGTGCTTGTAGATGATCATGACATAGTGAGGCAGGGGATAAGGGCCGTGATCTCGCAGGACCCCGGGATTTCCATCGTGGGCGAGGCGGCGAACGGCAGGGAGGCGATCGACCTTGTAAAAAAGAAAAAGCCGGATGTCGTCATAATGGACGTGTCGCTTCCGCTTCTGAACGGCCTTGACGCCAGCGCGGAGATACTTAAGAGGAACAGCGATGTTAAGATACTTATCCTGAGCATGCACGAAAACCGCGTCTTTATCGAGAAGGCCTTAAGCCACGGCGTCAGGGGGTATGTGCTTAAAGATTGCGCCGTACAGGAAATTGTTACGGCCATAAAGGAAGTGGTTGAGGGCAGGTTTTTTCTAAGCTCGAGAATTTCGTCGTTCGTTGTGCAGGACTACGTGTCGCGGAAAAGGAAGTCGCTGAAGCTTAAGAGCTCTTCCGCGCTTACTCCGAGAGAAAGGGAAATCCTGCAGCTCATCGCCGAGGGGCAGAACTCCAAAGACATAGCCTCCAAGCTCGGCCTTTCCCTGAAGACCGTCCTCGTTCACCGCAATAATATCATGCAGAAGCTCGATATCCACAACCAGGCCCAGCTGATCCGGTTCGCCCTGAAGGAGGGGATCACCAGTCTGTAGTTTGACATGCGTATTAGGGTCCGGGCTATGGGCTTAAAGGTGCAATGGATAAGAAATTTGTTTTTGTAACCCTCTCCATTAACTGCGGGTATGAAAACGGCGTAAATCACGGGGTCGCTTTTCTTGTGCCTGTCGTGAAAAGGCATTCCTGCGATGTGGTGTGTCTGGACCTGCGCGGCGAGATAACCGAGTAAGAGTTTAGGAAGCGGATAGTTGACATGACTCCCTCGATAGTAGGCTTCTCCTGTATTTCGTGAGTTATGGGTGACGCTGTTTGCAACCCACTCAATATCAATAAGTTACACAACAAATACGAGATGCCGCATTTATTTCATAACAGATTGATGCATATATGGTTATAAAAAGCGTCACCATACCATGTTGCCATAAGCAAATGGGGGCGTAGCGGCATAAGCAATAAAACAGGCTAAAATAGGCAAAAATACCTATTTACAAGAAATGGCCTCTATGGTACAGTATGCGTCCCTCTTGGGAATCGCATATCTGATGCATAATTGGATATCGTATATTTCCGAGGAGATTTTGTCAGAAAAATAGAGTTTGGAAACCGCGGGTTGAGGATACCGGCGGTGCCAAAGATACGAGGGAAAGATAAAAGGAGGTAGAAAGTGGCAAGAAGGAAAATGACGGAGAAGAGCTGCATGTCCCAGACAGCGAAGAAGGAGTGCGTAAAGGCGGATCCCAAGAAAATCCGTTTTATCTACAGCGCGCCTGAGGCGAACGCCGTTTTATTGGGCGGGGATTTCAATGAATGGGATTACAGCAGAAACCCCATGAAGAAGGGGAGAGACAATGTATGGAAGACGGATATTTCGCTGAAACCCGGCAGATACGAGTACAAATTTGTCGTTGACGGCAATTGGGTGCTCGATCCGAACTCCAGATATAATGTCATGAACCCGATGGGAGTGGAAAACTCTGTAATCGAGCTGTAAACCGGGTTTAAGGAAACACGGAAATGAGGATCGCGCTTCTCGCATGGGAGTCCATGCATTCTATAAGCGTCGGAGGCGTAGCCGTTCATGTGACTGAACTGGCTTGTTCCCTTGAACGTAAGGGGCATGAGGTGCACGTCTTTACCCGGCTCGGCGGCCAGCACCAGGCATGGTACGAGAGGATACACGGCGTGCATTATCACCGCTGTCCTTTCGCTTCCAGCAATGACTTCGTGGAAGAGGTCAACAACATGTGCCGGTCGTTTGTTAACGCGTTTTTCGCCACGGAGGATCTTATCGGCTGGTTCGATATCGTGCACGCGCATGACTGGCTGTCGTCAAACGCCATGGTCTGGATAAAAGAGGGCAGGGGACATAAAAGCGTATTTACCATCCATTCCACGGAATACGGCAGGTGCGGGAACAATTTCTTCGGGGGCAGCTCCGCCCGCGTAAGGGATCATGAAAGGCACGCCACATATTGCGCCGATAAGGTGATAGCTGTTTCCAACGCCCTCAAAAACGAGGTCATGTGGATGTACAATGTGCCTGACTGGAAATCGTCCGTCGTCTATAACGGTATCAACTACCGCAATTATGACGGCTGGATAGATCCTGCCGCCGTGAGGCAGAACTACGGCGTAGGGCCGATGGATCCCATGGTATTATTTGTGGGGAGAATCGTTTATCAGAAGGGCCCTGACCTTTTGCTTGAATCCATACCTAATGTACTCGCGTACTACCCGAACGCGAAGTTCGTGTTCGCGGGAGACGGTGAGATGAAATGGGAGATGGAGGACAAGGCAAAGTGGATGGGTATCAGCCATGCCACGAGATTCCTCGGGTATCACAACGGGTGGAGGCTGAATGACCTTATCAAGGCCACGGATGTCGTATGCGTGCCGAGCAGGAATGAGCCGTTCGGCATTGTTATACTGGAGGCCTGGGCTGCGGGCAAACCGGTTGTCGCCAGCCTGAACGGCGGTCCCGGAGAGATTATATGGCATGAGGTAAACGGCTTCAAAGTTTTCCCTAATCATGATTCTGTTTCATGGGGGATCGGAACCATGTTTCATGATTTTGATTATGCCAGATGGATGGGCAGGAACGGCAGGGTTTCTGTCGAATCCGCGTTTTCCTGGGACACGGTCGCTGATCAGGTTCTTTCCGTTTATACGGGTTGAGCTTTCGGAAGTTTAAGTAAAGGTAATAGTCCGGAGGGAGTTAATTTTGCCGCGGAAAAAGAAAGTCATAAAAAGAATATATGAAAAGGGAGAGGAAATAACGGTTTCTTCCAGAAAAAAGGATCTTGCCTCTCCCGAACTTATCAGGAGAAAACTCGGCCTGCCCCCGATGGTAAAGCGCAAGGGCGGTTATCCGGGCAGGGTAGTGGAGTACTCTAACGCCGAGGAAGAGGGCCGCCTGGCGCTGGAAAAGGCCAGGCAGACGCAGGCCAGGAAAGATTTTTTGGATTCCGCCGATATCCCGTCGGCATACGGCACGACGCGGCTCACCCTCATGGCCAAAGACCCGTTATCGATTTACGCGTACTGGGAGCTTGCCGAGGATTTTAAGCAATCCGTAAAGGACAACCTATCAGAGGATGACATGAAAAATGCGCAGATTGTGCTGCGCATGTACAACGTCTCACTTATTGATTTTAACGGCTTTAACGCTAACGGTTTTTTTGATATTGAAGTCGGACTTTACGCCACAAACTGGTATGTCAACCTTTGGAGCGATAACGTGGCTTATGTGGGGGAGATCGGCCTTAAGACCGGTGACGGCTCTTTTTACCCCCTGGCCAGGTCCAATTGCGTCCAGACGCCGCGTATCAGTTATTCTCCGCGCACCGAGCACATATGGATGCGTGTAGACGAGAAGGCCGGACACAGGCCTTACGCGGTGGGCAGTCTCGAGTCTCAGGAACGCGGTGATGCCAGGGCCGGGAAGAAGATGCTTTCCGATATGACGGCCCTGGTCAGGAAAAAGAGCGCGGAGCTGCCCCGGAGAAAACACAGGGAAGTTTTCTACCTGAATGAGGACGACATACGAAGGTATTATTCAGGACTTAACCCCCTGCTCAAGGATATAATATCGGCGAAACTAAGGAGTTTCCAGGGAGAACGCGTCAGTAAATACGGACTTGTAGCGCTCGAAGGTGATACGCCAGAGGAAAGGGAGATGATTTTCAAGCGGCTTCCGGGCGTGAAATTTATGCGGAGGATGCGCGCCGGGGCGTCCGAAGAGCTTGTGATATTGGGCGAAGCCGGTTCTCACGTGGCCGGTTCGGCAGCGAGCGATGCAGCCCGCGACAAGGGCCGGCAGAGGAAATTCTTTTTTGAGCTGAATACGGAATTGATCGTATACGGCAGGACCGAACCCGACGCAGAGGTATGGATGGGTAATAAAAGGGTCCCCCTGCGCGGCGACGGCACGTTCAGCATGAGGTTCGCTCTCCCCGACGGAAAGATACCCCTTGAGTTCAGGGCGGTCTCAGGCGATAAAGAGGAAACGCGCAAGATTTACACCTACGTTGAAAGAACGACTAATACGGGATAAAAACCATGAAGCCCGAAGGGTATCTTTGTCTTGTACTGCACGCGCATCTGCCTTATGTGCGCCATCCCGAAGAGGAATATTTTCTCGAGGAAAACTGGCTGTATGAGGCCATAACCGAAACTTACATACCTCTTATTCATGTCTTTGAGAATCTTGTCCGTGACGGCGTGGATTTCCGCGTCACGATGTCTGTGACGCCCACTCTTGCCTCGATGCTCCAGGACCCGCTTCTGCAGGAAAGATACGTGCGCCACCTTAATAAGCTCATCGAACTGGCCGAAAAGGAGATCGAGCGGACAGGGTACGACTCCAGGTTCCACGGCCTGGCGCTTATGTACCACCGCCGCCTGCGGGAGGCCATGGACACTTTTGTCAACCGGTACAGCCGTGATCTTGTTACGGCGTTTAAGCTTTTCCAGGACATGGGTTATCTCGAGATAATAGGCTCATGCGCCTCGCACGGGTTCCTGCCGCTTTTATCGGTTAATCCTTCGGATGTCAGGGCCCAGATACGCGTCGGCGTGGACCATTACACGAAAACGTTCGGCAGGCCGCCGAGGGGCATATGGCTGCCGGAATGCGGATATTATCCCGGCGCGGACAGCGTGCTGAAAGAGGCCGGCGTCAGGTATTTTTTCATGGATTCTCACGGTATCCTGCACTCTGATCCCGTGCCGCGTTACGGAGTTTACGCGCCTGTATACTGCCCGTCAGGCGTCGCGGCTTTCGGCAGGGACTGGGAATCATCCAAGCAGGTGTGGAGCTCTAAAGAGGGATATCCCGGAGACGTCGATTATAGAGAATATTACAAAGACATCGGCTATGAGCTGGATTATGAATACATAAGGCCGTATATCCATCCGTCGGGCATAAGGGTGAACACCGGCCTGAAATACTGGCGTATAACGGGAAACACGGATTACAAAGAGCCGTATATGCCGGATTGGGCAAGGGAAAAGGCGGCGCAGCATGCCGGCAATTTTATGTTTAACCGCGAAAAACAGGTAGAGCACCTGTCGCATCACATGGACAGGAAACCGGTGATAGTCGCCCCGTACGACGCCGAGCTTTTCGGGCACTGGTGGTTTGAAGGGCCCATGTGGATAGATTTTCTGGCGAGGAAAATATGTCATGATCAGCATACCGTAAGCATGATCACGCCGAGCGAATACTTAAGCGAATATCCGACCAACCAGGTTTGCCGGCCTTCGGCGTCCAGCTGGGGGTTTAAGGGTTACTGCGATTTCTGGGTCGATGGGAGCAATGACTGGATATACAGGCACCTGCACCAGGCGGGCACCAGGATGACTGAACTCGTAAACCGTTATTCGGATGCCATGAAGCTCACTGACAAAAGCATACGGAAACGCGCGCTTAATCAGGCCGCGCGCGAGCTTATACTCGCCCAGGCCAGCGACTGGCCGTTTATCATGAAGACGGGGACTATGGTGCCTTACGCCCATAAGAGGGTGAA
>JBDRBZ010000105.1:0-3319 GCA_043822175.1 Candidatus Omnitrophota bacterium | reverse complement strand
CCGGTGCCGCGCCTGGCCATTTTAACATCCGTAAACAGTTCCTGCTGCACTTCTCGCCCCATGTCCGTAAAACCTCCTTTTACTCTTCAACATCACGCCCGATATGAAACTTAATCGTCTCCCCCTCGATATCTATTGATTTCTTAAGCCCGTCCACGGCGAGATTAACGTCGAATACGCCCCACCCCGCATCATTGACCGGCATCATCGCCGCTATGTGCGGCCCGAAAACCTTCATGAGAACCGGTGACACGCAAGCCCGCACATGACCGTTTATGTCGCCGCCTTTCGTCATGATGCCGTTCACGGAAAATACCACCTCTTTTGAAAATATGTCCAGCTGGCGCAAGTCTACCGTATCCTTGTATAACGCAATGCCGCATATAATCTTGTCGTATTTCGTGTTCGCGAGATCCTCAGAGACAGAGGATAACGCGCTGGGCAGGGTATCTATAACACCGAAGCCGGTGTTCGCGCGTTCCGCCGTCACCAGGATAGCGGCATCGTGAAGCGTGCATTCCAGAAATATCGTCCCCTCCCTGACAATAAGCCCATAATCAAACGATATGTATGCCTTGGCGGATTTTACCCTGATCGGCGTATTCATGATCCTCACGTCCACATTATCCATGATCCCTTCCCTGAATAAAAGGGCGTCAATGCCTCCGACCCAGTTTGAATACGAAACCTCCAGCCCCATTGATTTCGAGAGATACGCTATTAAAATATCGCCGCCGCGGGCGACAACGACTAACATGCCCACAAAGGCGACGGCGAAAAAAATAACAACAACGCTTTTTACAAACCTCATGACAACCCTCTATTACGCAAACACCTTTCTCATGGCCGATACAACGCTGCGGCTTCTGGCAAGGCTGTACCCGCTTGTCGAAGACGTCTTGTGAGCGATCAATAACCCCATGCCCGCCAGCTCATCCAGCACCTGCTCCGCCTTGTGCCGGTCGCACCTGACCCAGGTAGCTACGCCTCTGGGTGTATCGACACAGGCCGGATTCTCGAAAAAGAATTTCAGTATCTTCCTGTGCGTATCCGACTTATCGACCAGTCCTCTTAAATCCATGCTTTTCCTTTTCGAGCATCTTCATCACGTCTTTTCTTCTGACGACAGACATGAACGCCCTCACCACCAGCGGGTCAAATTGCCTGCCTGAATTTTTTGATATTTCATCTATGGCCTCATTAATGCCGGCCCTCTTTCTGTACGGCCTTTCCGTAATCATGGCCTCGAACGCCCCGATAACACCCATTATGCGCGCGCCGAGAGGTATCTCATCACCCTTCTGGCCGTTTGGATAGCCTGTCCCGTCGTAATTCTCATGGTGGTGCAGGATTATAGGCACAACATCCTTTAAGGACCTTAAGGGCCTGAGTATAATTGCCGCCTTTTTCGGATGTTCTTTTATCATATCATACTCATCGCCTGTCAGGACGCCTTTTTTCCGCGTAAGCCTGTCGGGGAGCGTTATCTGCCCGGCGTCATGCAGTATTGTTGCGTACTGCAGGCATTTCAGCTCATACTCGGACATTTTCAGCTCCTGACCCACAAGCTTCACAAGACGCATGAATGACCCTTTCGGCACAAAACTGCCGGGTGACTTCGTCTCAAGTATGGCGGCAATGGTTTTGATGCTGCCCATGGTCAATCGTTCCTGTTCCTTGTAAAGCTGGGCATTGCGTATCGCGATAACCGCCTGTTCACACAGGGTCTTCATGATCTCCTCATCAAAGTCGGTAAACGGTTTATCGTCCGCCTTGTCGTAAACCGTTATCACACCGATAACATCCTCGTCTATAAGGGGCGTGGCGAGGTAGTCCTTCCCCCTTATGGGCCTCATGTATTTCACCGCTTTCCCGGGCGCCCATTTGCCTATTCTCACCTTCTTGAGTTTCGTTTTTTTGGATTTAAGATCAATCGTGGTTTTAGGCAGCAGTATCTTGCGTTTTGAATCAACCAGCTTAATCGAGCATCTGGAGGCCCTCATGACCTGAAGCGTCAGCCGCGCTACGCGGGGCAGAAGCTCGTTCATGTCCAGGGTGGAACTTATTAGCCTGTGCAGTGTATGGACAGTCGAAAGCGCAATCGCGCGGGGCCTTATCGTATCATACAATTTTTTCAGTTCCATTTCTTTCTGCGAATCGCATAAAAGCGTCTCCATGACGGCCGCGATCATATTCACCATATCATCCGACGGAGTATTCGCGATCCGACACATGATCAGATACCCGTAAACCTTCTTCCCCTGCACGAAGGGATAAGCGACACCTGATGCCCCGCCTCCGCACTCAAAACGCTGTACCTTCCTTGTCTGCGCGCACTTCCCCATGGCTTCGATCATTGCCGCACGACAGCCCGCGCCCGCGCGCGCGCAGGATTTGCATGAATTCTGGGCATCGCCCCTGCGGAAGTCGTCCGGGCCTGCCGCCAGGATCCATCCGCAGCCGTTAAACAGACGCTCGATTGCCCTCATCTGATTTTTAAAATTAGCACTATTGCCGATCACCTGAATCATATTTTCGGCAGTGCCGTTTTTCGCCATTTTTACTCCCCTGCTCCGCCCTTAGCGGCTACACCCTCTCGTAGGGCTCAAAAAATTTCTTATATTCATCCAGCGCGTATCTGTCGGTCATGCCCGCGATGTAGTCGCATACAACACGGAATGTATCCTCTTTTTTAAGCCTCGCTGCCGTCTGTGTAGGCAGCTGCTCCGGCTTCCGGAGATATACGTCAAAAAGGCTCTTCAAAAACCTCGCGGCCTTATCAGACATGCGTACGACCCGGTAGTGCCTGTACAACCTCTGCGAGAGGAACTCACGCAAAGGCTGCCTCTTCATATGCATCTTTTTCGAGAACATTACTATTTTTTCGGGCATATTCTTTACGTCCGAGGCCTTCTGGATGCGGAATTCCTTAAGCCGTTTTTCCGTATTCTCGATCACATCCGTTACCTGCATGTTAATCAGGGTCTTCACAATCTGGAATTTTTTAAGTTCCCAGCTCAGGTCGGGATACTGTTTTTTTACCATAGATTCGACGTCGCGCCATAAGGGCACTTCGCCGGGCGCTTTTTCCTCGATCAGGCCGCTGGTCAACCCGTCATCCAGGTCATGATTATCATAAGCTATTTCGTCTGCCACATCAACAACCTGCGTTTCCAGAGAGGCCGGGCCCTCATCTCCCCTTTCCTCGGAGACCGCGAGCCGCGGCCGGTCAAAAAGGGTGCTGTGTTTGGCTATGCCCTCACGGACCTCAAATGTGAGGTTTAAACCGGGAAAAGCAGGATACCTCTTCTCCAGCACA
>JBDRBZ010000104.1:0-4235 GCA_043822175.1 Candidatus Omnitrophota bacterium | reverse complement strand
TCTCTGAGTATCGCCTCGGCCAGGTCTTTGCCCACCCTGCCGTTAAATCCCACGATACTGCCGAAAGCGCTTAACCTGTCCGAATCAAGGGCGTCCAGATACGCCGCCGCCAGATCCTTACCCGCGGCAGCCCCGCACGGGTTGGTATGTTTGATAACGCTCGCGGCAGGCTCATCGAATTCTTTCACGATCTCTATGGCGGCATTCAGGTCAAGGATGTTGTTAAACGACAGCTCCTTGCCCTGGAGCTGGCGGGCGCTGACTATGCCTGATTCTGACAGATCTTTTTCCCTGTAGAAAGCTGCCGTCTGGTGGGGGTTTTCTCCGTATCTGAGCGCCTGTGCTTTTTCGAATCTGAGATCCAGCGCATCCGGCAGGCCCTCCTCCGCCTTGCCCGGCCCGAGTCTCTTCTCCAGGTAATCGCGTATCGCCGTATCGTACGCCGACGTCCTCCTGAACACGTCCACGGCAAGGCGCTCAAGAGTCTTCTCGCTCAGGGACCCTTTTGTCTCTTTCAGCTCTTTTACGATATCCGCGTATTTGTCCGGATCAGTAATAACCGCCACAGACCGGTAGTTCTTCGCCGCGCTCCTCAGCATGGAAGGACCTCCTATGTCTATGTTCTCTATTGCCTCCTCAAGGGCTACACCTTCTTTAGCCACCGTCTTTTCGAACGGATAAAGGTTTACCACTACCATATCGATCATTCCTATTCCGTTCTTTCCGGCCTGCTCCATATGATCCTTGTTGTCTCTCAGCGCCAGAAGGCCTCCGTGTATTTTCGGATGCAGGGTCTTCACCCTGCCGTCCATCATTTCCGGAAATCCCGTGTGTTCCGACACATCCTTTACGGGCACGCCCCACTCTTTTATTTTTTTGGAAGTCCCGCCGGTCGATAATATCTCCGCGCCCAGTTCATGCAGCGTCCGCACCAGTTCTTCCAGGTTTTTCTTGTCTGACACGCTAACCAGCGCCCTCCTGACTTTCATCCATAACCTCCTTTTTGTGCCGTCATTTTTCACACACTGAATCTGAACGTGATAAGATCCCCGTCATTAACCACATATTCCTTGCCTTCCAGCCTCAGCACCCCCTTTGCCTTGGCCTCGTTCAGGGAGCCGCATTTCACGAAATCGTCATAAGACACCACCTCGGCGCGTATGAATCCCTTTTTAAGGTCAGAATGTATTTTGCCCGCCGCGTCCAGGGCCGTCGTCCCGTTCCTTATGGGCCATGCCCTCGTCTCAACGCCGTCATGCGACCCGGTAAAGAACGTGATAAGGCCCGCGACTTCCCTCGCCACGCGCACGACAGAATCGGCGCCGAGTTCTCTTATCCCCATCTCCCTGGCAAACGACACGCGTTCTTTTTCGTCGAGATCCTGTATTTCGGCCTCGACCTGCGCCGGAAAACTTACGCCCCGGAAACCTTTTTTCAGGCAGTAAGCGCTCACTTCCCCGCAGATCCGGGAACCGGCCTGGCCGTCCTCGAGGTTTACCACCACGAAAAGCGGCTTCTGGCTCAAAAACTGGTAGCCTGACACGGCCTTTTCCTTTTCGGGAGGAAGCTTGAGCGAGCGTATGGGCATATTGCCGTCCAGCGCCTGTTTGCATTCAAGGAGGACGTTTTTTTCCAGTTCTTTTTCAACGGACGGTTTTGTCATAAGCTCCTTTTCAAGCGACGGGAGTTTTTTCTCGATAATGGCCAGGTCGGATATCAGAAATTCGGCCTCCATGTCGTCGATGTCCCTGGCATAGCCCCGTCCCGAAAAGGCCCCTACCACGTGCATTATCACTTCCTCGTTTTTGACGGCCGAAAGCGTAAACCCGGGCAGGTCCGTGAAGACAAGCTCCTCGTGCACGATCTTCTGCGGTTTAAAGACGACCGCGAGCTTCTCAAGCCGCTCATCTTTCACCTTCACGGCGCCGAGGCACGGCTTTGAGTAGTCGCCGGTAGGCCGTTTAAAATTGGTGATCGCCTTGAATACGGTACTTTTCCCGCTGCCGGAAAAACCAACAATGGCAATTTTCATTTCAGGCTTCTATGTTATCCGCATTTAGAGTAACCGCAAGAATGGCAGATATTGCATCCTTCGATCTGATACAGGGCAGCGCCGCAGTCCGGGCATACCCCCACGATATTACCTATTTTTTTGACCGATTTTACAGCCGTATTTTTTTCATGCGCCGCCGCGCTGTCCGGGCCGGGCTTGACTTCGGCATCCGCATCGGGCTGGGGATTTTTTTCCTTTTTCGCTTTGATAAGACGCTGTTCTATCACCCGCGCTATGGCGTCACTGCACGAAAAGATCCGCCCTCCTTTTTCCCAGCTGGGAGACGGGCATCTTATACCTTTAAGCTGTTCGATGACAGACCGGATCTCGATGCCGCTTCTCATCGCGAGCGAAAGAAGCCTGCCTATGGCCTCGAGCTGGCTCATCGCGCATCCGCCGGCCTTTCCCATCTGCATGAAAACCTCGAACGGCAGGTTCTGCTCATCCTCATTTATTGTCACGTACAGGTTGCCGCAGCCCGTTGTCACTTTAGTGGTAGTGCCGGTAGTCACGTTGGGCCTGGGGCGGGGCATGATCTTGTGGGCCTTTATTTTTTCCGTCTCAGTCTCTTTTTCGGAGCCGCTGCCGGCGATGTTCAGAACCTGCTCTTCCCTGGATTTGTCCCTGTAAATCGTAACCCCTTTGCAGCCGGATTTATAAGACATGATGTAGACGTTTCTCACGTCGTCTTCGGTGGCATCCTGGTGGAAATTTACCGTCTTGGATACCGCGTTGTCGGTGTATTGCTGAAACGCCGCCTGCATGCGGATATGCCAGACCGCGTCGATATCGTGCGAGATCACGAAGACCTTTCTCACATGCTCGGGTATCTCGGCCAATTCCTGTATCGACCCCTTATCCGCTATCATCTTCATCAGCTCGGGGCTGAAAAAGCCCTCCTGGCTGGCTATATCCTGGAAATACGGATGCACCTCTACCATCTTTTCGTTATCCAGTATCTTTCTTATGAAAGACAGGGCAAACAGCGGCTCTATGCCGCTCGAACACCCCGCGATAATACTGAGGGACCCTGTCGGCGCTATTGTAGTTATAGTGGCGTTCCGCAGCGCCCCTTCCCTGCTGTTTTTATAAATACTTTTCTCGAAATTGGGGAATGCCCCCCTTTTCCTGGCCAGGCCCCTTGACGCGTCACGGCCCTTTTTGAGGATAAACTGCATGATTTTTTCAGCGACGAGAAGGGCTTCATCGGAATTATACGGAATGCCCATTTCTATAAGCATATCCGCGAACCCCATGACCCCGAGCCCTATTTTGCGGTTTGCCTTGGTCATCTGCTCGATCTTCTTGAGCGGGTACCTGTTCATGTCAATGACATTGTCAAGAAAGTGGACCACCGTCTTTACCGTACGGGCCAGCTTGTCCCAATCCACCTCTTTCCCCGTGGATTTAAGCATCCTGGACAGGTTGATCGAACCGAGATTGCAGCTCTCATAAGGCAGAAGGACCTGTTCTCCGCACGGGTTTGTGGACTCGTACAGTCCTATCTCCGGCGTCGGGTTGAATTGATTCATCCTGTCGATAAATATTATTCCCGGCTCGCCGTTCCTCCACGCCATCTTAACTATAAGGTTGAAGACCTCCCGGGCCCTGAGTTTTTTTACCGCTTTTTTGAGGTGGGGGTCTATGAGGTCATAATCCTCGTCATCCCTGACTTTTTCCATGAAATCATCGGTGACCGCTACGGAAATGTTGAAGTTTGTTATTTCTTTATCGCCCTCCTTGCATTTTATGAAATACAATATGTCGGGATGGTCAACCCGCAATATTCCCATATTGGCGCCCCTTCTGGTCCCGCCCTGCTTGACGGCCTCGGTGGCCGAGTTGAATACCTTTAAAAAAGAAATCGGGCCGCTCGCCACGCCGCCGGTTGTCTTGACGGTGCTCCTGGCCGGCCGCAGCCTCGAAAAACTGAATCCGGTCCCCCCTCCGCTTTTATGGATAAGGGCTGAATTTTTTATTGTTTCGAAAATGGACTCCATCGAGTCCTCGATCGGCAAGACAAAACAGGCGGACAGTTGCTGGAGGTCCCTGCCCGCGTTCATGAGCGTGGGCGAGTTCGGCAGGAATTCCAGCTCTCTCATTACGCCGTAGAATTCCTCCTCGGTCGCGGCGAGGTTTGCCTTCTTGTCATAAATACGGTCTGCCCTGGCTATGTTTCTGG
>JBDRBZ010000103.1:0-2245 GCA_043822175.1 Candidatus Omnitrophota bacterium | reverse complement strand
CCGCCATTTCTATAAGTTCGTTTTCGGGTATAAGGCCTACGGAGATCAGGATCGTGTCGCATTTTATTTCAAATCCGGAGCCCGGAATTTCGTTATAATTCCCGTCCACCCGGACAACATCGACCCTCTCAGCGCGGTTTTTACCGTATATCCTTGAGATTTTATGGTTAAAATAGATCGGTATGCCGAAATCCTCTATGCACTGGACTATATTACGGCTAAGGCCGCGCGACTGAGACTGTATTTCGACCACCCCGTTGACCTTCGCGCCTTCCAGGGCCAGCCGGCGCGCCATGATCAGCCCTATATCCCCGGAACCGACGATCACGATCTCCTTACCCGGCAGTAAGCCCTCTATATTTATCAGCTTCTGGGCGAGCCCCGCGGGAAATACGCCGGACGGCCTCATTCCGGCGATGTGCACCATCTCGCGCGTCTTCTCCCTGCATCCCGTGGCCATTATAATGGCTTTCGCTCTCACTTTTTCCATCTTTCCGGGCTTCAGGTAGGTGAGTATTTTTTCCTTTGTCAGATGGACAGCGAAAGACCTCATGCTGATCTCTATATCCGGCATGCCCTTTATCTTACTTATAAAACGGCCGGCGTATTCGGGCCCCGTCAGGCCCTCTTTAAACCACTCTATCCCGAATCCCGTATGTATACACTGGTTCAATATACCGCCGAGGTATTGGTCCCTCTCGAGGAGCAGTATGTCCCTTACGCCGTCTTCCCGCGCGGCGATGGCGGCTGCCATCCCGGCGGGGCCGCCGCCGACTATAACCAGCTCCCTTTCAGTCATTGCCCCTCTCCCCTTTTACGATTTCGGAGCCGCGGCCCCTTTTTGTCACCTCAGTAAGAGGCCTGCGCGTCTTCTCGGCAAGGATCTTCATGACCCTCGTCGTGCAGAAACCACCGTGGCACCGTCCCGCCTGGGCGCGGGTCCTGAATTTTATCCCGTCGAGCGTCATCGCGCCCCGGTCTATGGCGTCGTTTATTTCTTTCGCGGAGACCATCTCACACCTGCAGACAATATCACCATATGACGCGTCTTTTTTGACGAGCTTTTTTGCTTTGTCCAGGGGAATTGCAAAAAGATGGTTCTCCTCGCGCTGATGCCTGTGAAAAAACTTTTTCTTTTTGAGGATGAGGCCGTTATCTTTCAGGATACCGCATGCCATGAGCGCTATGGCCGGAGCGGACGTGAGCCCGGGAGACTGAATGCCGGCAACATTCAGAAGGCCCGGGACAGCGTTTTCATGCCGGATTATAAAATCGTGGCCCGCCGCGGGCCTCAGGCCGGAGAAATAAGCTATGATATCGCTCTCGCTTATCGTCGGGATCATCCTGCGCGCGCTTTCCAGGACTTCCTTCAGCCCCTCGTCCGAAGTCGACAGGTCTTCTTTGTCCGCAACGTCATGCGCCGTGGGGCCTATCATGGGGTTCCCATCCGACGTTTTTATGATGAGTATGCCCTTGGACTTTTCCGTGGGAAGCGGATAGAGCACATGATTGACAAGGTGCTCTCTCTTCTTGTCGAGGAGAAACTCCTCTCCCTTGCGCGGTATTATCTCGAAGCCGCCGGCGCCCGCCATCCGCGATATCTCATCGGCGTAAAGGCCCGCGGCATTAACAATATATCTCGCCCTGAAACGGCCTTCCGGCGCCACTATCTCGAAACGCACGGGGTTCTTTTCGCCTGATACGGGAAGGGACAAGATCTTTTCCACTTTTGAGCTCAGGTGGAATTCAACGCCGTTCCTGGCGGCATTCTCGCAAAGGTCATAGACGAGCCTGTAAGGGCTTATGATGCAGGTGGTGGGGGCATAGAGCGCCGAGCACGCTTCATCCGAAAGATTCGGCTCGTGTTTCCTGATCCAGTCGCGGCCGACTATTTTTAATCCCGGAACGCCCAGTATTTCCGCGTCTTTTTTGATCTTTAAGAGCTTGAGCCTCTCTTCCTCCGTAAACGCGACTATCAACGAGCCCACTTCCTTGAGATCGACGCCGAGCTCCCTGGATATCTTACGGGTGAGGGCATTTCCCTGAACGCACAGTTTCGCCTTTAACGATCCCGGCGGGTTCTGTGTTCCCGAATGGATTATGCCGCTGTTTGATTTCGAAACGCCGAAGGCGAGCTCCTCCTCTTTTTCAAAAAGCGCTATACTCAGCTTATACCGCGAGAGCTCTCTGGATATGGAGGCCCCGATGACGCCCCCTCCGATTATCACAACATCGTACTGCTTCA
>JBDRBZ010000102.1:0-5246 GCA_043822175.1 Candidatus Omnitrophota bacterium | reverse complement strand
GCATTCCTCAGGGCAAACCGTTGCATGCATACCGCCCCATACAATAACGGACCGTAACCTGGTTTTGAGAAAATCCGTCAGGCCGGCCGCTATTTTGAAAAAAGGCGACGTAAAACTAAAGCCTGCAATCCCGGGGTTGATTTCCTCAAGGACCGAGCCCAACAGCTGTTTTTCTTTTTCGGACGGCATACGTATGTCGTTGTTGGCCCATCGCTTAAAAAAAACAACATACGGCTCAAAGCCCTCACGGGCCAGGACAGAAGATAAAGAACGCACACCGGTATTTTCAACACCGTACAGCGAAACTATTGCGACCCTTCTATTCATCACAGCGGATTCCTTTTCTTAAACCCTGGCCATTGAACCGTATATGCCGGGCATCAGCCTCAAGAACCTGGGAAAACAGGTTATAATGTCGCCAATACCGATATTCATTAGCACCTGTTTTATGATTCGCGGTCTTTTGTAAAATTCCAGGTAAGCCCTCCTCTTCAGCGAGAACAGGTCCTCCACCCTCATACCGTCAGGCACGAAATAAGGCTTGCGGGCGGCCTTCGCGCCGCTCGCTGCGTCCACCCAGTAATCCGAGCCGAAAACATTGTCCCTCATAGCCTTTTTATACATCTCGGTCCCGGGCAGGCCGATCGTGACGGTGAAACTCGCCCAGTCAAGAGGCAGTGATTTCGAAAATTCAATCGTCTCCGTTATTGTACGGCGGGTCTCACCCGGATAGGCAAGCATGAAATACCCCCTTACGATGAACCCCGCCTGTTTGGCCATGCCTACCGCTTTTCTTATATCCTCAAGCCGTGTATCTTTCCTCATCCTGTCCAGCACGCCCTGGTTGCCGGATTCTATACCCATATGCAGCTCATAACACCCCGCCGCCTTAAGGGAAGAAAGAAGCTTTCTGTCCATGAGATCCACCCTCGTCCTTATAGACCACCTGACTGAAATACCGCGCTCTCTTACAAGATCGCATATCCTGATCGCCCTTTCCTTTTCAACGGCAAACGTCTCGTCAAACATGACGATTTCCCGTATGCCGTATTTCCGCACAAGCGTTTCCATCTCATCGACGACGTTCTCGGCGCTCCTTGAACGGTACCTGCCGAGATACCCCTGAAAGCAAAAGGCGCATCTATAAGGGCACCCCCTTGTAGTAACCATGGAAAAAAACGGCCTTTTCACGGACAACGCAAAATAGTCCCTGTAAGGCAGGAGGTCTATCGACGGCAAAGGCAAGGAGTCCAGGTCCTCTATCTCTTCCCTTGGGGGCGTTATCGTAACGCCCTTGCCGTTTCTGACCACACAGCCTTTGATACTCTCGAAGCTTTTTCCGCTTTCCGCAGCGCTTACGGCTTCCAGTACCGTTTCCTCGCCTTCCCCGTACATGCCGAAATCAAAGCAGGGTTCAGCCAGTGTCTCACGGGGATACACGGAAAGATGCGGACCGCCTATCCCTACAATAATATCATCCGACACCTCTTTCACAATCCGGCCGATATCAACGGCCCTCTTCCACAGCGGCGTTGTGCACGATATGAGAACCATATCAGGACGGGTACTCGTGACATGGTTACGAACGCGGCCATCGCCGAAGATCATGATCTCATTATCCAGGATCGCGGCCTCATGGCCGGCTTTGCGCAAAACAGACGCAAGATAGGCAATCCCGAGGGGCGGGTATACACCGGTAATATTGGTCTCAAGCGGCGCGCCTCGTAAGTTTGGTCTGATAAGGAGTATCTTCATTTTATTTTCGGTATCAGCATCGGTACGCGTTTCCTGTATTCTACATATTCATTCCCGAACTTTTTCACGCACAATTCTTCCTGTATAAAACGGTTGTAATAAACAGACCATGTCAAAAGAACCGGGATAACGATAAAAGTGAAAAAAAACGATCCGGACAGCATGCCGATGCTTAACACACCCAGGAGTTTCCCTATTACGGAAGGATGGCGCACAACGGCGTAAGGCCCCGTCGTCACAAGTTTACCCGTCCCCTTAAATCCAGCATACGGGCATGCCATGCCCTGACCGACTATTATTAGGTAGGCATAAGCCTGGCATATGATGACAAAACCGGCCGAGGAAAAGATCAGAAAGAATATTACGTTATAAGGGTAACCGATGAAATGCTTAAATCCCAGGTACCTATCAATTTTTACCGAAACAAACAGGATAATCAGCGCGAGCGGAATGTTCAGGAATACGAACGGTATCAATCCCAGGCAGAATTGCTTTTTGCACAAAACCAAAAACATGTCACGTAACCCGAGTTTGCCGTCCCGCATGTTATATCCTCCCTTTAATTTTCCGGAATATCTCCAGTTTAATAAGCGACAATGCCCCGGCCAGAAGGCGCCAAAACTCCCTTAAAGAACGCATCTTAAAAAGCGTTCTTATCACATAACCCGGCCGGTAATAAAACTGCCTGTGAGCACCCCTCAGCGAGGATACGAGATCCTCCTTGGAAAAATGCTCTGTCCACAATGTCTCGATCCGGTGGTCCCACGTCGGGTTCCTCATAAAATCGTCCCACGGCCGCCGGTCTATAACCCCCTTCTCGACGCCTTTTTTGTAATAAGGCGTATCGGGATAGGGCGAAAAAAGCGCGAAAACCGCGTAATCCGCCGGCAATGTCGTGGAAAATCTCACAGTCTCACGAATAACGGCCCCGGTCTTCTCATTAGGACATCCCAGCAGGAAATAGGCGATAGTCATTATGCCGGATTTCTTTGTATTCCAAAACGTCTCCTGTATTTCCCTGATCGTAGTCTTTTTGTTAATAGCCTCTAAAGCCTCGTTTGTCCCTGTCTCAACGCCGTAGTGTATTTTTGCGCAGCCTGCCCGTTTAGCCACCCGCAGCATTTCCAGCGTGACATTGTCACACCTGGCCCTAAATCCCCATATAATTTTAATGCCGCGCCTTAGTATCTCCTCCGATACAAGTATTACCCTTTCCGGTGACGTGTTAAATGTCTCATCGAGGAAAAACACCTCGAGAAACCCCTCTTTAACAAGCCACTCGATTTCGTCAACAATGTTTTCGGCAGAACGCGTCCGGTATTTCTTCTGGGACGCGCAGAACTTGCACCCGTACGGACAGCCCCTGGATGATATCATCATTGTCATTAATTTCCCCGATGTCGCCGGCGAATAATACTGCCGATAGCCGTATTCCTTTCTGTAAGGAAACGGCATAGCGTCCAGGTCGTTCTCATAAACAACTTCGCGTGACCCCGAGATCCCGCCGTTTTTGCTTTTATACACAATGCCCTCGATGCCGCGCGGTTCCAGGCCCAGGTCAATAGCGTTAATAAGGGCACAGAAGCTTCGCTCACCATCCCCGAGCATGACCGAATCAACGACACCGGAATTAATAAGGCCCGCTGACTCTTCCGAAAAAGAAAATGTATGGGACCCGCCCAACGATACATGCACGTCCGGCATCACGGCTTTTACGGCCCTGGCTGTTTCCAGCACATCCACAAGGCTGTGTGTAAACGTGGAAATGCCCACAACGCGCGGGGCAACATCCCTCACAAACTCTGCAACCCCCGCGTAGCCTGTCTTGTAAACCAGGCTGTCATGGAGGATTACTTTATGATGGGTGTTCCGTTCAGCATACGCCTTAAGGTACATGAGCCCCAAAGGCGGAAATAGAAAAATATCCTCATTGAGAAATCGCGGAATTCCGACCCATAACTTATTTTTCTCAGGCGGTTTTATCAGCACCACTTTCATATTTGCTCATCCCTCCATTAACATTTCGAGCCCGGCCTTAATCCTTTTCAGTAAAAGCCCCGTGCCCTGCGGTTTATTCAGCATCCTGAACATGACTTTCGGCCGGAAATAAAATTTTCTGTAAGCCGCGTTTAGTAATCCTGTCAGTTCCTTTTCCCCGAAAAATTCTCCCCACAACGAGGGCCTGAAATTCGCTTTCGGAGCGGCCGCGAAATCCCTCCAGCGATCAAACGGTATTAATCCCCTATTCATCGCGTCAGCGTACAGCTCTGTGCCCGGATATGGGACAAGTATATTAAAAAACGCGAAATCCGGGTCTAATTTCAGGGCGAAATCAATCGTCCTCTTTATGTCATCCTTCTTCCTCTCGTGCGGGCATCCTATCATAAAATATCCGACGGTGGATATCCCGGCGGCGCGGGCCGCCCCGAACGCTGTCACGATCTGGTCCGCGGTAATGCCTTTCTTCAACATTTTCAGCCCCTCATCGCTGCACGTCTCAACACCAAGGTGTATCCTGTGGCATCCGCACGCCTTTACCCTTTCAAGCATCCGGTCCGTCACCTTATCTATCCGCCCCCGGAAACTCCACCTGAAAGACAATCCGCGCTTCTCTATCTCATCGCATATCCCGAGGACGCGGTCGACGTCAACATTGAATGTGTCATCGATTATGTGTATTTCCTCTATGCCCGACTTTACGCATTCCTCTATCTCCCCGACAACGTTTAGCGGGGATCTCGCCCTGTACCGCCCTTTCGGCGTACTGCAGAAAGAACAGGCATAGGGACAGCCGCGGCCGGTCGATATCGTCGTAATAACCGATTTCTCACCGAGTACGTTGTAATAACGGGCGTTGTCAATAGATTCCCTGTCCGGAAAAGGCAGGCGGTCAAGATCATCGATAATTTCCGGATCACCCGTGCTAACGGGCCTGCCGCCCCGCCTGAACACAAGCCCCTTTATCCCGGCCGGATCCCTTTTCTCGCCGATCGCTTTGACAAGTTCCGCGAATGTCACTTCGCCTTCTCCGGGTATCACATAATCCACCCCGGGGATATCCAGGCTCTCGTACGGATAAATACGCGCATGCGGGCCTCCGAGACAGATAAAGACGTCATGGTTTACCCTCCTGGCGGCATTAACCACGGATACCACATCAACGAGATTCTGTGTATGCGCCATGATGCCGATAATACCGGGGCAAAAACCCCTAATAGCTTTCTCGATATCCGCCACACTTATATTTTCGGCGACAGCGTCCAGTATCCTCACATCATAATTTACATGCTCCTTCAGGTAAGCGGCAATGTACATAAGCCCGAGCGGCGGGAACATACCCTCGTTCCGCTTTATGAAGGCCGGCGTCTCCAGACTGATCATGTTTCGCACCGGAGGGTTGATCAGGAGTATCTTCATGCGACACCCCTTCTCGCGGCGCGGCGGATATTGAGCGCGGCCATTTCCATGAAACTTCTCCTGTCATTGAAAAG
>JBDRBZ010000101.1:0-14228 GCA_043822175.1 Candidatus Omnitrophota bacterium | reverse complement strand
GCCTTTATAACGTGCTTCAGGTTACATGTGATCCCGGAGACGAAGTCATTATCATATCTCCGTACTGGCTCAGCTATCCTGAGATGGTAACACTGGCGGGCGCAAAATCAGTGTTCGTGCAAACAGATGAAAAGAAGGGTTTTAGGGCGGCTGTGCAGGACATAAAACGCGCGATTTCCGAAAAGACCAGGGCTATTGTGATTAACAGCCCCTCAAATCCGGCCGGTGTGATATATTCGCGGCAGGAATTATCGGAGATAGCGGATATTTGCGTGTCCAAAGGGATTGTCGTGATCAGCGATGAGATCTATGAAAAGCTTGTGTACGACGGGCGCGAGCACGTATCCATCGCTTCTTTAGGCAGGGAGATATATGACACAACTGTTACCGTAAACGGCGTGTCTAAAAGTTACGCGATGACGGGCTGGAGAATAGGCTATATCGCCGCTCCCGAGCCGGTTGCGAAAGCCGTTTCGACCCTCCAGAGCCATTCCACATCCAATCCCGCTTCGATCAGCCAGTGCGCGGCCGTGGCGGCGCTTAACATGGGGGAAGCTGTGATAACCGGCATGCGGGAGGCGTTCGAGAAGAAAAGGGACCTTATGTCGTCACTTCTCGACGGTGTCAGGCCGATTACATACGTAAAACCGGCCGGCGCATTTTACGTATTTTGTAATATTGAAAAGACCGGCTTAAAAGCGTCTGATTTCGCGAGTAAATTGCTGGACGAGAAACTTGTAGCAGTCGTTCCCGGAGAGTCGTTCGGCTCGGCAGGCCATATCCGGCTGAGTTTCGCCACAAGCGAGGACAATATCAAAAAAGGCATGGAAAGGTTGAAATCATGGGTAGGACAATAGCTGAAAAAATTATCTCAAGGCATGCGGGGCGGGACGTAAAAGCCAATGAAATCGCGATAGTCAGCGTGGATTTCTGCTTCGGGCAGGACGGGACGAGCAGCCTCATCATCGACAGTTTCGGCAAACTGGGCCAGAAAAACGTATTTGACAACGCGCGGTTTGCCATGGTGATCGATCATTCCAGCCCGAGCCCTAATATCGGCGTTTCGGCCATTCACAAGGGGATCCGTGATTTTGCCGCCGAGAAGCATGTGAGGCTGTTTGATGCGGGTGAGGGGGTATGCCATCAGCTTATTCCCGAAAGGGGGTATGTCACAAGCGGCGACCTTGTGTTGGGCGCCGACAGCCATACCTGCACCTACGGCGCATTGAACGTGCTGAGCACGGGTGTGGGTTCTACCGATCTTGCCATTACCGTGGCCAGCGGCAAGAATTGGTTCAAGGTGCCTGAATCAGTCCGGATAACTGTTGACGGTAAGCTCCCTGCCGGCGTATTCTCCAAGGATATGGTGCTTTATATGATCGGCAACATTAAGTCCGACGGGGCCACGTACAACTCGGTTGAGTTCACGGGAAAGGCCATAAAGGATTTAAGCGTCGACGCCAGGTTTACGATTACAAATATGGCGGTTGAAATGGGGGCTAAGTTCGGCATTATGGAGGCCGATGCCAAGGTGTTAAAGTGGCTGAAAGAGCACTCGACCAGGAGCCCGAACCCCGTAACGGCGGATCCCGACGCGTCTTACCTGAAAACATTTATGTTTGATGTGAGCAAGTTGCCGCCCCAGGTCGCGAAGCCGCACGCAGTGGATAATGTGGTTTCCGTCGATGACGTGGCTGATGTCAGGATTGATCAGGGCCTGATCGGCACGTGCACGAACGGCAGGCTTGAAGATCTTGAGGTCGCGGCCAGGATCCTTAAGTACAGGAAGATTCATCATGATACGCGCCTCATTGTGGCCCCGGCATCGCGCGGTATATACCTTGAGGCAATGAAAAAGGGGTATGTGGATATATTTGTCGAGGCCGGAGCGATAGTCGTGGCCCCGGGCTGCGGGCCCTGCGTCGGTACGCATAACGGCGTTCCGGCTGACGGTGAAAATGTGATCTCTACCGCAAACAGAAATTTTAAGGGCCGCATGGGCAACCCGCACTCTTTTATTTATCTTGCCAGCCCGGCTACTGTGGCCGCGTCATGTCTGGAAGGCAGGATCGCGGACCCCAGGGGACACAAGAAAAGATTGAAATGAACCAAACGGCTGTAAGGGCCGCGGAGGGAGTATGCGGAAACCTTTAGCGCATCGAATCAAGATAGAAAACAACATAAATACGGATTACATTATTTCGGGCAGGTACAAATTCCGGATAAAGGATCCAAAGGACCTCGCCCAGTATGTGTTTAACGACATAGACCCGGATTTCCATACGAAAGTCAGACAGGGTGATTTCCTTATAGCGGGAGAAAACTTCGGGTGCGGATCATCGAGGGAGCAGGCGCCGGCCGCGCTCAGGGCGCTGGGCCTGAAGGCGGTGGTTGCCAAGAGCTTTGCCAGGATATTCTACAGGAACGCCTTTAATGTCGGCCTGTTGCTGCTTGAATGCAATACCAACCATATCGATGACGGCGATGTCCTGGATTACGATGCCGAGAGAAATATTCTCAAAAACATGAGCAAGGGCCTGTTTATCGAGGTAAAGCCGATACCCGCGCTTATGCGCAAGATCATCAATGACGGCGGCGTCATTGAGCATGTAAAGAAGCATAACGGTTTCGCTATCGGCATATAGCGGATACGGCTGCATGCCGGAGGAGAAGGTGTCGTCTATGCTGGTAACGCCGATCCCCGCTGCCGCCGGCCGTAGTGGAATAAGGCCCTGCCGGATGTTTGCCGGGGTCAGGTCCAAATTCGGGCATAAGGAACAATCGAAAACATGAAAATCACGGTGATCGGGGCGGGCAACGTAGGGGCGACTCTGGCATTGCGCGCGGCCGAGGGCGGACTGGGAGACGTCACGCTTATCGACGTTGTCGAAGGGCTTGCGGCGGGCAAGGCGCTTGACATAGAAGACGCGGCCCCGATAGCGGGCCATGAAGCGCGCGTGACAGGGACGACCGATTTCGGCGCGATGGCGGGGTCAGATATCGTGGTGATAACCGCGGGGCTTGCGAGAAAGCCCGGCATGTCCAGGGATGACCTGATCAGCAAAAACGGCGGGATCGTAAGGGGCATTGCCCTGAAAATACGGTCGCATTGCCCGGACGCCATAATAATCGTCGTGACCAACCCCCTGGACGTAATGTCGTATCTTGTGTATTCCGCGGGGGGGTTTCACAAATCAAAGGTCATGGGCATGGCAGGGACTCTTGACACGGCAAGGTTCAGGAACATAATAGCCGGAGAGCTCGGGGTAAGGCGCGCTGAAATTTCCACGTGCGTTCTGGGGAATCACGGGGATTCGATGGTGCCCCTTATTTCGAGGACAACCGTAAAAGGCAGACCGATTTCTGAAGTTGTCGGCTCCGACAAACTGCGCGAAATGGTATCGAGGACAAGAGACAGGGGGGGCCGAGATAGTAGCGTGCCTCAAATCCGGCAGCGCTTATTATTCTCCGAGCGCCGGGGTAATCGAAATGATAAAGTGCGTTAAGGAAGATAAGAGGTCTGTGCTGGCCGTATCAGCGTTTCTCGAAGGTGAATACGGCATAACCGGGTGCTTTCTGGGCGTGCCCGCGGTTATTGGAAAAGACGGGATCATCCGCGTGGAGGAATATGCGCTCGGCGGGGATGAATTAAAGCAGCTCGGTGAGTCTGCGCGTAAGACAAAAGAGGTTATCGCGCGCAGCAGGAATTGAGTCAGTGTCAGACTATGCCCGGATTGTAGTCGGCGGTCCGCATAGTTTGTTTTGTTAAGGAAAGGAGCGGGGCGATGCAGGAAGCAAACAGGATGAAAAGACTTCCGCTGTATCTGTTTACGATCATAGACAGGCTGAAGGACGAGGCGCGGAAAGAAGGGAAAAAGATCATTGACCTCGGTATGGGAAATCCCGACAGGCCGACGCCGAAGCATATAGTGGATGAGCTGTGCGAAAGGGCCAGGAATGCAGAGAACCACAGGTATTCCCGCCCCATAGAAGAGTCAGAGATAGAGCTGAGAAAAGCGATCGCGAAGTGGTACCGTGAGAGATTCGGCGTTACGCTTGACCCCGAGACCGAGACGCTGCCGCTTATAGGCTCAAAAGAGGGAATCGCGCATTTATCCCTGGCATTTCTGAACAACGAGGATATAGCGCTCGTGCCGTCTCCGTCTTATCCCGTGCATTTTAACGGTGTTATAATGGCTGGCGGGATCCTTCACAATATTCCTATTCTTGAAGCGGACGGATATAAGCCGGACCTGAAGGGCCTGCCGAGGAGTATCGTAAAAAAGAGCAAACTCCTGTTTATCAGCTATCCCAATAACCCCACGACGGCTGTGGCGGATATAGGTTACTTTAAGGACGTGGTGTCATGGGCGAGCGGCAAGAATATTATTGTCGGGCACGACCTGGCTTATTCCGACATCGTGTTTGACGGGTATAAGGCAAACAGCATTCTCGAGGCAAAAGGGGCCAAGGAAATGTGCATAGAGTTCCATACGTGTTCCAAGTCATACAATATGGCAGGCTGGCGCATAGGATTCGCGGTAGGCAACGCCAATATCCTGAGGTCCCTGGCTAAGACAAAAAGTTATATAGATTTCGGGCTCTTTAAACCTATACAATATGCCGCCATAAAGGCGCTGACCGGCAACCAGGACTGCGTGAAAAAGCAGGTAGAGGTTTACAGGAAAAGGAGGAACGTCCTTGTCGACGGGCTCTGCTCTATAGGCTGGCAGGTGGCAAAACCCAAAGGCACCTTTTATGTCTGGGCCAGAATCCCGGATAAGTACAGCGCCCTGTCATCCATGGAGTTCTCATCTCTTATGATAAAGGAAACAGGCGTTGTCGCCGCGCCGGGTACGGGCTTTGGCGAATACGGCGAAGGGTATGTGCGCTTTGCCCTCGTCGAGGAAGAGGATGTGTTGAAGGATGCCGTGACGCGCATCAAGGCGCTGCTCAGGATGGAAACCTAAGGGAGCAAATGAAAGTTCTCTTCCTGTATATTTCCAATGACTCGGGCCACCATAAGGCAAGCCTCGCAATCGAGAGGGCTTTGACAAAAACGGGCCGTGTCGAGACCATGAGCGTAAACGCCCTCAATTACACAAACCCTATTCTCGAAAAAATTATCGGCAGAACGTACATGGGTGTGATCAGGAGCAGGCCCGAATTTTGGGGGTACCTCTATGACAACCCGGCCATTGTCAGGAGGGTGCAGAAGGTCCGGGAGCTGATACATAAGTATAACACCGGCAAGCTGAGGGACCTTTTAGAGTCGTTTAATCCGGACGCTGTCGTATGCACTCAGGCTTTTCCATGCGGCATGGTCGCGGACTATAAAAAGTCACGGGACCCGCGTATAAAGGTGTACGGCGTGCTCACGGATTACGCGCCTCATTCGTACTGGGTTTACAGCAATGTGGACGCGTATTTCGTGCCGAGTGAGGAAACCGGCAGGCGGCTGGTGCAGAACGGGATACCGCCAGAGAGGGTTGTCGAAACCGGGATCCCGGTCGATGAGGCATTCAAGGTTAATAAGGACAGGCATGAAGTGCTGAAATCATTGGGGTTCTGCGATGATGTCCCGACGGTTGTGATAGCAGGAGGGAGCCAGGGGGTCGGGCCGCTGAGGGAAGCCTACCTCTCACTTAAGCGAATGCAGATCGATGCCCGGATAATAGCGGTTACCGGCAAAAATAAAGCCGCGCACAGATGGTTTAAGGCCGAGGAGAAAAAAAGAGGCAATGACGCGAAAAGGCTTTCGGCGCTCTCTTTTGTCGACAACATGGCCGATATCCTTGAAGCGGCGACAGTCCTCGTGTCAAAACCCGGCGGGATATCCAGCGCCGAGGCCTGTGTGAAAGGCGTGCCTTTGGTTATTATCGACCCCATACCGGGCCAGGAGAGCATGAACGCGGATTATCTTCTGCAGAGGGGCGCGGCAATTAAAGTGGATAATCCGGCCAATACCGGGGTCCTGGTGGAAGAGCTGCTTTATAACCGCTGGAAACTGGATGAGCTGAAGAAACGCGCCCGCGAGATTTCTAAGCCCGACAGCGCCCGGGACATAGCGGAATATGTGCTGAGCCATTGATGAAGGTGAGGGATAATCGTATATGATGCACATTGCATATCAGATCGGCCACGGGCTGGCAATCATGTTACCTCTGAGAGTGTCATACGCCATCGCGACCGCAATCGCGTCAGTCTATTTTTCCCTCTCTCTGGGAGACAGAAAGGCCCTTGAGGAAAACCTCAGGGTGGTATTCGGCAACAAGATCTCGGATGAACGGCTTAAAAAATACACATACAGGGCGTTTGTTAATTTCGCGAAATACCTGGTTGATTTTTTCAGAATGAGCAGGTTTGATGCCAGATACATGCGGCGGTATGTAAAAGTTGAGGGGAAAGAATATGTGGATCAGGCCCTCAAAGAAGGCAGGGGCGTGGTCGTGCTTTCATCGCATATAGGCAACTGGGAAATGGGCGCCGCCGTACTCTCCGCGCTGGGATATGACACATACGGCATAGCGCTGGTGCACGCGGACGGCAAAGTGAACAGGATATTCAACGATCAGCGGAGGAAAGGGGGATACGGCGCCATAGCGACAGGGTCAACCCTCAGAAAAGCCCTGAAAGTCCTGAAGGAAAACAAGCTACTCGGCATACTCGGTGACCGGGATTTTTCAACCAAGGGTGTCAGTATGCCTTTTTTCGGCGTTCCCGCAATGCTGCCTAAGGGGCCGGCTTTTTTCTCACTGAAGGCAGGCGCGCCGATCGTCCCTGCGTTTCTCATACGGACAAAGGCGGATACATTCAGATTTATCATCGGCAAGCCCATGGGCGGGGTGGCCGGCAAACCGGCAGGAGACAGGCTGAAGGCGCTGATGGCGGAATGTATAGAAGTGATAGAAAAGCATATAAGAATGAATCCCGACCAGTGGTATGTCTTCAGGAGGGTTTGGGACAGGACATGAACATCTGCGTGATCATACCGGCGTATAACGAGTCCAGGACGATAGGGGGCATTATCGGCAGGCTGCGCGAACGCGGTATATCACGAATCCTGGTTATCGACGACGGTTCTTCCGACGATACAGGCCCCAGGGCGGCCGGCGCGGGGGGCCCATGTAATTACTCACGCGAGAAACGCCGGCAAGGGCGCCTGCATACGGGAGGGGTTCCGCTATTTCCTCGAGAATACGGAGTGCGAGGCCGCTGTTATCATGGATGGCGACGGTCAGCACAGCGTGGATGACATAGGCGTTTTTTGCGGCCGCCTTGAGCAGGGTTCCTGCGATATGCTTGTGGGTAACAGGATGTCTGAAACCCGCAACATGCCGTTTATGAGATTGTGCACCAACGCGTTTATGTCTTTTCTTCTTTCTCTGATCTGCGGGCAGAAAGTCCCGGACACGCAGTGCGGATTCCGTCTTGTAACGCGGAAAGTGATACAGTCGTTGTCGCTGGATTCGTCAAATTATGAGACTGAATCAGAAATGCTCGTTGACGCCTCCCGCAAAGGGTTTCGCATAACATCAGTGCCGATCGAGACCGTATACAGCGGTGAAAAAAGCAACATCCATCCTGTAAAGGACACAATCCGTTTTTTTGTGCTTGTGTCAAGGCTTTTGCTGAAGCCGGGCCGGAGACACATTAAATAGGCCGCCTGGACCGGGAATGCGGTGAAAAAACATGGTCGATTATGAAGTCTTAAGACAGCGGATGGTGGAAGAGCAGCTCATCCCGAGAGGCATAAGTGGTCGCCGTGTTCTTGAAGCTTTCCTGAATGTGCCCCGCCATGAATTTGTGCCTGAAGAATTCCGGGATACCGCTTACGGGGACCATCCGATACCGATTGGTCTGGGGCAGACTATTTCGCAGCCGTACATGGTAGCGCTTATGACCGAATGCCTGGGGTTGTCAGGCGGTGAAAAAGTTCTGGAAATAGGCTGCGGCTCAGGATACCAGGCAGCCATACTGGCTCATATGGGCGCGGATGTGATCACTGTCGAGAGGGTCGGCGAACTGGCGGCTTTATGCCGTCAGAGGCTGGGAGGGCTCGGGTATGAAGGTATCAGAGTTGTCACGGGGGACGGGACGCTCGGGCACGCAGGAGGCGCCCCGTATGACGGCATTATCGTTACATGCGCCGCGCCTTCCGTACCTGATACGTTGACGGGCCAGTTACGGGACGGCGGCAGACTGGTAATACCTGTCGGGGCGAGATTCAGCCAGGCGCTTACCGTAATAACTAAAAAGGGCGGTTTTGTCACAGCGCGCGAAATTTGCGGCTGTGTTTTTGTGCCCCTTATAGGGGAAAAAGGCTGGAAGGAGTGAGTATGCTCAAAGACATGGTCCGTTTTACATTGAATAAGTTCATGCCGTACGGTCCCGCGGGGCTGTTCGCGCTTGCTTTCATGGAGTCGTCTTTTTTTCCGGTTCCGCCCGACGTCCTTCTTATCGCGCTTGCCCTTGCCGACCCAAAGAGCAGTTTTTTTCTGGCATCCATCTGCACGGCAGGATCCGTGCTCGGGGCGGCTTTCGGTTATTTTATAGGCATAAAAGGCGGTAAACCCATCCTCAGGAAATTCATATCCGATGACAAGATCTCCATGGTACACGCGTATTTTACCAGGTACGACGTGTGGGCCATCGGCATTGCCGCGTTTACGCCCATACCGTACAAGGTTTTTACGATAGCGGGCGGCGTGTTTTATATACCTTTTTGGAGATTCGTGTTTGTTTCGATACTGGCCAGGGGCGCGAGATTTTTCCTGGTGGGCGCTGTGCTCTATTTTTTCGGGGCGGCCGCGAGGCTGTATGTTGCCAGGTATTTTGAGATATTCTCCATCCTGTTCGTTTTATTGCTTGTTCTGGGGTTCTATGTAATAAAAGTCGTCGCGCGCCGGCATGTTCGGTCGACGGGAAATCATGAAAAAATTTAAGAAGGGATATATCCAGGTCTATACGGGCGACGGAAAGGGAAAGACCACTGCCGCAATCGGCCTGGCTGTCCGCGCCGCCGGCGCCGGGTTGAGGGTGTATATCGGACAGTTCCTCAAGCGCGGCGGATACGCGGAACTGGACGGGCTGAAGCCGCTCAGCCGTAAAATCCGCATAGAGCAGTACGGGCGGGGCTGTCTGCTCAGGGGCAAGCCCTCAAGACAGGACATAGAGCTTGCCCGGAAAGGTCTTGCAAGGGCGGCAGAAATAATTGTCAGCCGTAAATATGACGTCGTGATTCTGGACGAAATCAATATAGCTCCGTGTCTGGGGCTTTTCCGGGCCAAGGACATCGCGGGCCTTATGAAACTCAAGCCGCCTGATACAGAGCTGGTTTTGACAGGCAGGGGCGCGCCTTTGTGCGTTCTTGCGAAAGCTCATCTTGTATCGGATATCAGGGATAAAAAGCACTATTACCGCCGTGGCGTAAAAGCGCGCAGGGGCATAGAAAATTAATGAGGTACGCTGTTAGTGATGATACTCTGCCGCAGGATGCCGCTGTTTCGCGCGCGTCCGCGGAGGCCCGTGGTCTGCTGAATGACGCGGTTAAGGGCGCGAAAGCCGCGGGCATGCTTTTTTCGGGAGGGCTTGATACAAGCGTACTCGCATATATTATGCCGGACGCTGAGCTTTTTACGGTCTGTTTCGGGCGTTTGGGGGAGGATGCTGCAATGGCCGGGCGTGTAGCGCGGTTTCTGGGCATGCGGCACAGGCACATCCATGTTTCTGCGGATGAGGCTGTTTCGTCCGTACCCGATGTCATACGGATCCTGGGAAGTTTTGACCCTGCGCTGCCGAACGACGTTGCGGTATATTTCGCGATGCGCGAAGCGAAACGAAACGGGTTTTCGACAGTCGTGACCGGCGACGGAGCAGACGAGCTTTTGGCGGGATATTCTTATATGCGCGGCATGGATGATCTTGACGCCTATATCGGGCGTATCGCGGACCGGCTTTATTTCAGCTCGAATATTTTGGGCGCGGCGTTTGACATAGAAATTATCCAGCCGTATCTGGACCCGCGGTTTAAGGGGTTTTGCCTCGCGCTTCCGTCCGGCATGAAAATTGCCTCTCACGAAGGCGCAGAACACGGCAAATGGATACTGCGCAGGGCATTTGAGGACTGTCTGCCCGGTGAAGTGATATGGCAGGACAAGCGGCCGATCGAGGTGGGGTCAGGCATGAGCCGCCTAAGGGAGATAATCGGGTCGCTTGTATGCGATGAAGAATATAATGAGGCGGTTCGCGGCTCGGGAGTCAAATTCTTTTCAAAAGAACATTATTATTATTACAAGATCTACTGCGGCATATTCGGCGGTATCGGGGGCGTGGCTATCGGTGAAAAAAAGTGCCCGGGCTGCGGCACGGGCATGCCGGTTGACGCGTTTCATTGCCGGCTGTGCGGGCATGTGCTTGATTGGAAAACGGTGTAGCATGAAGCGGGCATTTTTAACCGGTTCGCTTTTAATGTTGTTTTTTTTCGCGGCCTGCGGACGCTGCGCGTCCCAACCCATAGTGGTTAGTGACGGGCTTGGCCGCACAGTGCGGCTCGAAGGCCCGGCTGAAAAGGTTGTTTCGCTTAATCCTTCAGCGACAGAAATTATTTTCGGCATGGCCGAGGGGCGGCGGCTCACGGGTATTACGCAATTCTGTTCTTTCCCTGATCAACTGCCCTCCAGCGTTAATATCGGGACTGTGCTCGACCCTGATGAGGAACGTATCCTGGCGCTCCGGCCTGACCTGGTTATCGCGACAGTGGAGGGCAACAGAAAGAAGACCGTTGACCTGCTGGAGAAGGCGGGGCTTAAGGTTTTTGTGATGGGGAAAATCTCTTCTTTCAATGACCTTGCCGTCCGGATCCGTGAAGTTGGGTATCTTATCGGCTGCGAAGATAAAGCCCTGGAAGTCATAAACGCCGTTACCAGTGACATCAATGATGTGCGGCAGAAGACCCGGCATCAGGCGGTAAAAAGAGTGTTCGTACAGATAGGCTTTAAGCCGCTTGTAACGGTTAACGGCAGTACAATCATTAACGAGATGATTGAGTATGCCGGAGGCTTGAACGTAGCAGAGGGATCACAAGTCCGGTATCCTGTGTATTCGAAAGAAGCCGTCGCAGCAGAGGACCCGGATGTGATTATGGTGGTAGCCATGGGCCAGGATGCCGGGGCCGCGATCCGGGAGTGGAAAGATATGGAAGCGATGAGGGCTGTTCGCGACGGGCGGATATTCTGCATAGATGCCAATATCGTATGCAACAACGGGCCCAGGCTTGCTTATGGCGTGGAAGAAATGGCCAGGATCCTTCACCCCGAGGTGTTTCAGAATGAGTAAAACCCCGGATAAAAGAGATGGAAACAGGAGCAGGCTTATAACGATATGGGCGATAGGTCTTGTTTTGTTAGGCCTGGGCGCTGTGGCATTGGCGCTTTCGCTCGGATCGGCATGTATTCCGGTGCGCGAGACATTTTTGCTTATCTTGAGGCGGCTGGCCGGCATCAAAGATACCGGGATCGATGCCGCTATCATATTCAATATCCGTGTGCCGCGCATAATTCTGGCGTTCCTCGTGGGCGGGGCATTATCCATATCGGGTGTTATCATGCAGGGGCTCTTCAGAAACCCGCTTGTGGAGCCGTATACCCTGGGCATATCGGGAGGGGCCAGTTTTGCCGTAAGTATAGCCGTAGTGCTCGGTTTGCACATGTCTCAGTGGCTTCCGTGTATCGGTTTTGCCGGAGCCCTTGTGTCCATTTCCGTTGTTTACCGGATAGGGAGAAAAGTGAGGGGCATGGGCATGACAGGATTACTGCTTGTGGGCATTATGTTTACTTTCATATGCTCGGCGTTAATAATGCTCGTCATGTCCATGGCCGGTTCAGAGCAGACGCACAGTATTCTGTTCTGGATAATGGGGAACCTCGAGCAGGGTGACCGCGCGTTGCTCGGTGTGGTCGCTATTGTTATTCCGCTGGCTTCATTGGCGGCGCTATCGAAGGCCTGGGACCTGAACGCGCTGTCGCTCGGCGAAGAGGAGGCGGCGCATCTCGGCATTAATGTGGCCGGAACGAGGAGGTTTCTGTTCGCCCTGGGGTCGTTGATAACCGGCGTTGCGGTTTCTGTTTCGGGTGTCGTGGGTTTTGTGGGCCTCGTGGTGCCTCATGCCGTCAGGGCCGCGCTTGGGCCCGATCACAGGGTGCTCATGCCGTTCTCTTTTTTTCTCGGGGGGATATTCCTTATAGTGTGCGACACCGTGGCAAGAACTATTCTGTCTCCGATGGAACTGCCTGTCGGCGTAATTACCGGCCTCGCCGGCGGCCTGGCCTTTCTGGTTTTTCTCGCGAAGAACGCGGAGCGCATATGACGGAAAACATTATAAGAATAGAAAATATTACCTGCGGCTACGGGAGTGAGAATGTCCTTGAAAAGGTGAGCCTATCTATCGATGAGGGCTCTGTCCTGGGAATAATCGGCCCGAACGGGGCCGGTAAAACAACATTGCTGAGGGCCATGACAAAGATGATCCCTCTGAAAACCGGCCGTGTTTTTTGCTGTGACCGTGATGTGAGCGGCATGGATCCCCTGGCTATCGCCCGTATTGTTTCATGCGTAACCCAGGTCAGGGAACTGCCGCTATATAAGGCAAAGGTGAATGACATCGTCGTCCTTGGCAGGGTGCCGCATTTCGGTTCTTTCCAATGGCGCGTTTCACGGCGAGACATGGAAATCGTTGGCGAGGCTATGAGATTAACCGAAACATATGAACTTAAGGATAGGACGCTGGATGAATTGAGCGGCGGGGAGAGGCAGAGGGTATTTATTGCCAGGGCAGTTGCCCAGGAGCCCCGGATACTTCTGCTCGATGAGCCGACCATGAACCTTGACATCGCCCATTCAATCGGTATTTTCGGCATAATAAGCAAGCTTAAAGAAAAGAGGCCGCTTACCGCGCTGTGTGTCCTGCACGATATAAACCTCGCCAGCAGGTATTGCGAACGTTTGGTGATACTAAAGGACGGCAGGCTCGCGTGCGACGGAACTCCCGGGCAGGTTGTCACAAAAGAGAATATCGATTCTGTGTACACAACTGATATTACTGTTTGCAAAACAGCCGGCGCAGATAACCCGCAGATTTTGTACTAGGCCAAAGCCCGCCAGGACGAGGTCTTATCGGAAATATCACAGGCACGTTCATTCCTCACACTAAAGACCTGAAATTTCCGCGAGGGAGTGGAGCCTGTTGCCGTAAACGCCAAGGCTCCCTCCCGAGCAGAAATATCACAGGCACGTTCATTCCTCACACTAAAGACCTGAAATTTCTGCGAGGGATTAAAATATAAAAAAGTAAGATACCCAAGCTTGCCTTGGTTCGCAATGTAAGCCATACTATATTTGTAATCCGTTTGTAGTCAAAGGTTATATTATGACCTAATGCTACAAAGTTTGCAAAAGTATGAGGGGGCTTTTGGAAATGGAAGACGCTAGGCCAAAAAGCCGCAGGATTTTGTTTACTAAAGGACCACTGCGCGTGGTGGCGGTCATCACGCTGTGGTCCTTTTTGCTTACCACGGGGGGGGGAGGTGACATATTATGGGAAATAGTCCTTTCACACATGGGGCAAAGTATCGCGCCTAGTGTGATCGGACAAGATGAGGCATGGGCTGCCGGTACGGATGCGGGCTATCCTAGCGTCGCCCAAACCGGAACCGGCAGCCATGCTATTAAGCGGTTTAACCTGAAGACGTTCTCGCTGCCCCCATATCTCGCTAAGATATGTTCATCATGGCAATCGCCGGTCGCGGCAGGCCCAACAGTTATTCATATCCAGGACGCGCACTGCAATTACGCGGGCCAGCATAAAATAGCCGAAATTATAGATTATCTCGAGAATGAATACGGCGTCGGGACGGTAAATCTCGAGGGAGGCAAAGGCGAATATGACCTTTCCATATTCAGCGGCATAAAGAACCCGCGCGACCGGGAACGGGTGGTGGACCATTTTGTGAAACAAGGGCTTGTGAACGGCGCGGTGTTATATGAGGTCATGAAGCCGCATTCAATCGAGCTCTGGGGTATAGAGGATACCGGCCTTTACCTCGAGAACCTCGGGGCGTACAGGGATTCTTTAAGCCACGGTGATGAGGTTGACGGTTATTTAGGCGCCATAACGCACATTCTAAATAACCTGAAGCGGCATATATATTCGCCCGACCTTATGGAGCTTG
>JBDRBZ010000100.1:0-4351 GCA_043822175.1 Candidatus Omnitrophota bacterium | reverse complement strand
CTGGACGAACCTGCTCATCGCGGGCTTCGCGTATGTAACGGTGGCGCTCATTGTCCGCTGGATCGACACGAAGAGCCGGTTTAAGGGGCGCGTGCCCGATTGGCTCCGCCTGCCGCTTCCGCGGTTCGCGCCGTTTGCGCTTATGGTAGCTGCGGGAAATTCCTCTGCACGGCTCTTTGATGCGCAAGGATCTGCAATCGGAGGGAGTGTCCGCGCGGATGCGTCTAATGAAGGGTCGCATGAGGAGTTCAGGTATTATGTCCGTGATGATAATGGGGAATTGTTTAAAGAGCGTTCAGGGTTTCCGGGTCAGTGGGTAGTTTCGGTGGATGAGGATGTTTCCCTGGATGATGCGGAGACGGCAGCTGTTCAGCGTATGGTCAAATCGTTTTCACGTTCAGCGGAAGCGGCCGGACGCGGGGACTGCATGAGGGCGAAATTTGTCGTTTCAAATAGATTGCCCGGTAAACAATCCGGCATCGTGTACAGAGGGGACGGTTTTATTATCCGCAGATCCGGTTTATCCGGCCTTGAGGTGATCGCGGAGAGACGATTTATATTCTACGGCATAAGCGAACAGAGAAGGCTTTTTTCAGCCGCTCTAAAGGATCAGAAGGTAAAGCCGGCAAGAGTGAAGAGAGCCGGGAAACCGGCCGTAACAGAAAGCCGTAAAGCAATAAGGGCGGTTGTGTTTAACGGTCCCGGCGAAAATTTTGGTGATCATGAGGACAACGCGCGCAGGCTCCTTTCACCTTATTATTCTTCGCTTGTAGTCGCGAGTTATCTGAAAAAACGCGGCCTTGACGTTGAAATAAGGGACATGGAGGCGGACGGAAGAGGCGGTATTGAATCTTTGCGAAGAATTCTGGCCTCTGTGGATATGGTTTGCCTGTCTGCAGTTGACTCTACTATACCTATGATACATGATTTCATCGGGTTGTTGAGGGAGGCGAAGCCGGATATTATCGTTGCCGTTGGCGGGCCGACAGTGACTGTCCTTCCGGAACACGCTGCCGCGTTTTTGCGGGAGGCAAACATCTTTTACCGCGGGGAGATCGAAGCCGGATTCGGCCGGATATTACCGGCGCTGGAGATGCTGAAAAACGGACGGTTCGGTAAAATGGCGCCGGGGCAGTTTCCGGGCTGCGGGGGCGCGGCTTATCACTTCGGCAACACCTATTATTTTAACGATCTCGAAGAAGTAAACCGCATGACCGAAGACGAGCTGAATGCCAGGGAAATTGATTTCTCGCTCCTTGGGCCCGAGCAGCTGAAACTGACGACTTCATTCATGTCTTCGATAGGCTGCCTGTTCAATTGCGACTTCTGCTCGATCAGCGGAGGCAGGTGGTTCCGCGGCCTGGCCCCTGGACGCGTCGTCGCTATGATCAGGGCGTATCAACGGCGCCTGGAAGACCTCGAGTCTCAAGGTAGATACGTAGCGCTGGAGGCGTGGAGGATTACTTTTAACGACGATAATTTCTTTTATGATAAAAAGCGCGCCCTTCGGATATTAAGCATGTTAAAGGATGCCGGGCTTAGGATAACAATTGACGGCATACAGGGCGGGCTTATGTCTTTCCTGTTCCGGAAAAACAAAGGCGCGCCGCTTGAGGTCGACAAGAAATTCATAGAAGAACTCAGTAAATTCTCAAACGTTTTTACTAAGGGTCAAATTCTCCTTTACATCGGAACGGATGCCATAGTCGATAGCGGGATCAGGGGGTTAAACAAGCCGCCGTATACGGAGAGGCTGATCGGGGAGGTAATGGCAGAGTTCGACAGAAATAGAATTCATAGCCTTCACTACTTGATCTTCACCCATCCGAAAACCAGGTTAAAGGCGCTGCTAAGGACGTTCATCAGGATGTGGTATTTAGAGGCGGTCAATGAATATGCCACCTTAACCAAGGCATGTAATAACGCCAATTTCGGCGTTGGGCCGCACACGGGCACGAGGGTCATGAACCGGTTGGTCGAAGAGGAAAATACAGGCCTTTTAAGGGGAGGGCTCAGCAGGGTGCGCGGGTTTTCGGAATATGACCTGTATACCGGCCAGGCTCACATTAACAGCCCTTATATCCCTGATAGTGTCCGCGAACCGCTGAAAGATATGTTCCTGAATAAACGGTTTGCCTCTGTTTCACTTGCAAACTATTCCTTTGCGGGTATAACTTATTTAGCCTTGGCAATGGAAGCGATAAACAGCGGGCTTGACAGCGTCAACACAGCTCAGGAGTGGGAGATTTACAGGGGCCTTTTGGATGATGATCTGGCCCGGGATTTCAGGATGTTCTGGAAGAAAAATCAAACTATAAAGAGTATGGGACTGGATACTTCTATGGGGAGGTTGTGGCCGAATTATAAGGCCGTTGTCCGGAAACTCGGGCGTCTGCGGAAGCGATTCGAATCGGATAGGGGCGGGGGCAAACCCGCCGCCGCGCCGAGTCCAGCGACCCCGGGGCTGGACCCCGGGGCGGACGGCGAAGAGGGCGCGCGGCCGGTCGCGTACGCGCTCGCAGGCGCGGTTATCGTTGGCGCCCCTGCCGCGATGTCGGGAAAATCCGGAGCATCTTCCGGAAACCCGCCCGCGCTTAATGATGTTGTGCTGAGAATGATCGAAGCGCAGAAAGGCTTTGTTTCCCGGAAAGGCGCGCCTGCCCCGGAAAAGGTGAAAGGCGCCGGAGGCATTGCGGCTGACATTGCCGCGGTCATCGCGGGCGTGAAGCCGGCGGCAGTAGCGCCGTGCACCAAAAAGGATAAATTGATCAATGCCTTGGTGCGGGAGGCAAGAAGGCGCGGACTGACGGTGAGGCGCGCCAAAATAATGGCGTATGGCTGGAAGTTTCACTACATAGTGACCCGCGATCCTGATGACGCGCAAAGAATAATAACGCTCAGCAGGCAGTTGATGTCCGGCAAAATCAGACACGGGAAATATGACATCGAACTTGGCAATCTTTTGGGTTATTCGCAGGCTGCGATTGCCGCGTTTGTTGGAAAGCTGTATGGAACAGATTACGGGAGCATGGCCGCTTCGGCCACTCCCGCGGTGTCCGAACCCGCGGAATCAGGGTTATCAAAAGAAACCGGTGCCGGGCTTGCGGAAGCGGCGGATTGTATTTTAGAACTGGCCAAAGAGAATATGGTCTTACTCGGAAACGGGCTTTCGGCCTTACGCGGATGTTTCAGGCGCGCGAACACAGGATCGATATTCAGGCTGTGCGTGCCGATGGAGGTTTTAAAGAATTCTCCTGATATAATTGCCTGTATAAATAAGCTTGACCTGCAAGAGGGGGTAAGCTTTGAACTTGTTGCCACGGGCGTAAAAGATGAAGACTTTAAGGCAGTGGAAGCGCTTAAAAATCCGCAACTAAGGGATAGCCTGAATATCCCGGGCCGGTTCAGCGTGTCTCGCATCACAGAGGCTGATATACTGGAACGTATCAGGATAAGCGGCGATACGGCCGACGCGGGCGGCAGGGCCCGGACCGTAAGAAACCTCGCCCGTGAACAGGCCGGGACGAGCAAGCCCGGCGATGCCGAATATACGGCAATAGTGACCGAACCGGTCTGTGAAGAAGAAGCCAGCGGCCTGCAGGAATCGCTGACGTCGGATCTCGGGAACAACACCTCGATACTTATCGCGCTCGACAAGAGACCGTTTGAGGCCGGTCATCCTATCGCGATGTACTCGCTTACCGAAATTGTTAAAAAGTGGTTCGGAATAATAAACGATCCTACCGGTTCCGGCTCCGGCATATTGACCGTCCTGCCTGCCATGGTCTCTCCGGATGATATGGCTGAAAAACTCCGCGACGCCATGACCACTCTCTGGCTCCGCCTCTCCCGCGCCGCGTAACCACCCGGTGACGCTTTTTATAATGTTGTGTAACTGTATGGCGCATCGATAGTTACCAAAAGCGTCACCATTTCGATTTCGTTTTTGCGCTTGGTGTTTCAGAGATATTGGTGGTATACTATTACATTAACAATCGGGGGGCAGATGGGGACAAGGACGATACTGGTCATCGATGATGAAGAGGGGTTTTGCCTCACCGTAAAGATGCGGCTGCAGGCGACCGGCAAATATGGCGTAATGATAGTTTTACGCGGCAGGCAGGGTATCGCGGCGGCCAGGCGCATTAAGCCGGATCTCATACTTCTTGATATCATGATGCCTGATATGGACGGTTTCAAGGTGCTCGAGGCCTTGAAGAAAGATCAGGAGACCGCGACCATACCGGTTATCATGGTCACTGCCATGGATGATGACATGTCAAAGGATAAAGCATTCCACCTCTACAATGAGGCATACCTTACAAAGCCTGTAAATCTCGGGGACCTCGAG
>JBDRBZ010000099.1:0-27540 GCA_043822175.1 Candidatus Omnitrophota bacterium | reverse complement strand
GTCTATCGTGAAAAAGATGGGCACGCGCTTGCGTATGCGGTCCTTTGCCTCCTGCGTCTTCTCCTCGTTCACCCCCCAGGGATACCTGAAATCATACGGCGCGTAAAGCGTCCGTAAAGATATGTCGCCTTCCTTGATGTTGCCGCTGTAATACACCGAGCCGAACATTACGCTCGTAAGTATTATGAGACCAAAAACCGCCGCTATGATAATCCCGAGATACGGACCGCTTAACGCTTTTTTCAGGTCGACCGGCATAAACTTGAGTTTTATCATATATTTAGTCCGCCTTTCACGTTACCTTCAGATTCGTAGGCCTTTATTATCTCCTGGACGAGCTCGTGCCTTATGACATCCTCGCTTCCCATGTAAACAAACTTTATGCCTTTAATGCCGCCGAGAATCCTCTGGACCTGTATGAGTCCGGACTCTCTGCCTTTGGGCAGGTCGCTCTGCGTCACATCGCCCGTTATCACGGTCTTCGAATCAAACCCCAGGCGGGTAAGAAACATTTTCATCTGCTCGGGCGTGGAGTTTTGTCCTTCATCGAGTATTATGAAAGAATCGTTCAGCGTCCTGCCCCTCATATACGCCAGCGGCGCCACCTCGATTATTCCCCTGTCCGTATATTCCTGTATCCTCTCCGGCTCAACCATATCATACAGCGCGTCGTAAATGGGCCTCAGGTACGGCGTTACTTTTTCATAAAGCGTACCGGGCAGGAATCCGAGATTTTCACCGGCCTCTACCGCGGGCCTGGTCAGTATGATACGTGAAACGATCTTTTTCTTGAGCGCGTTAACCGCCATGGCCATTGCCAGGTATGTCTTGCCTGTCCCGGCAGGGCCGATCGCGAATACAATATCGTGTTTCCTGATGGCGTCCACATATTCTTTCTGACGCCTCGATTTGGGGGTAACATACTGGCGCTTGGAGGACACCTCTATCCTGTCCAGATATATGTCATGAAGCGGCGGCCCGCCTTCGCCTCCGATTATCTCCCTTACCGCATAACTTACATCATGCCCGCGTATGCCCCCTCCCTGCCTGATAGTTGCGAGAAGTTCCTCAACAATTACCGAGGCCTTGCCGACATTTTCGGAGCCGCCCTCGATCTTAAGCCCGCCGTTCTTAAATGAAGTCGCCACGGAAAGCCCGTTTTCTATAATCTTCAGGTTTTCGTCATGCCTGCCGAAAAGCGTCTTTGCCTCGGCATCGTTATTGATCTTTACTATGTTTTCCATCAGATATACGAAATGAGGCGCCGGCTACTTGATCCACTCCTCTTCCTCGACAATATCTTCCTCGACAACCTCGCCTTTTATTATGCCGGTTTTAGGCGCGGCCGCGTTTTTGCCGCTTGCGGCATCTGACGGTTCCACGCTTTCGCCCTTAATCGTCTCACCCTTTATTTTTGTTTTTTTCTGATCCGTCACGGCCTTTTTGTCAGGCTTACTGACCGGGAGTTCGGGCAGTATGGAGATATCGGCTATTGTCTTCTGGTCTTCCATCGGCGGCTCCTCGATCTGCCCGGGTCTCGACGGCGGCGGCAGTACCTGTTTCTTTTCCCACGGCAGGATGGGCACCTCAACATCCATACCGAACATCGTCCTTTTCAGCCCTGACCTGTCATCGGCGGGCGGCGGCGTCCCGTACATAAAGCCCCTGTTGCCGTCGACGACATCCTGATCTACCCTGTCCCTTTTATAGGTATAGGTATCCACCCTTGAACAGCCTGTCACGGCAAAAACCGCCATCAAAATGACCATCACGAGTTTCATGAAAACCTCCTTTTTTAAGGCTATTTCAACTTCCGGATATGAAGATCCCTTAACTGTTTTTCGTCGACTTCCGACGGGGCCTGCGTCATGAGGCAGTAGGCCTTCTGTGTCTTGGGAAACGCGATCACGTCCCTTATTGACTCGCTTTTAGTGAACAGCGTGACGAACCTGTCAAGCCCTATCGCTATCCCGCCGTGCGGCGGCGCCCCCGTACCTGAAGGCCTCCGTAAGGAAACCGAACCTCTTTTCGGCCTCTTCCGCGCCGATGCCTATGACTTTAAATATCTTTTCCTGCATTTCCCTGGAATGTATCCTTATGCTTCCGCTGGCTATTTCCGAGCCGTTGATGACAAGGTCGTAAGACCGCGACTTTATGTCCGCGTATTTCCCCTCATCGATAAGGCGCACGTCCTCCGGGCGGCAGGATGTAAACGGATGGTGTTCGGATTCCCACCTCTTCTCCTCTTCGTTATATTTGAGAAGCGGGAAGTCCACTACCCACAGAAAGTCGAACCTGTCCGCCGGGGCCAGACCACGCTCCCTCCCTATCTCGAGCCTGAGGGCGCTCAGAACGGTTTGGGCGACCTTTCCCGCATCCGCGACAAAGAATATTATATCTCCGGGTTTCGCGTCAAAAACCGATATGATAGAATCAAGTTCCTCCTTTGTGAAAAATTTCTGTATCGGGGAGCTTATCTTATCCTGCTCGACTTTGAGGTAAGCCAGCCCTTTGGCCCCGAGGTCCTGGGCACTCTTGGTCAATTCGTTTATCCTGGAAAGGCTGTATGACAGGCACCCTTTTCCGTTTATCCCCATGACCCTGCCGCCCGAGCTTACCGCCTTCTTGAACACATTGAACCCGCAGGCGGCGGCGATATCCGAGATATCCTTAATTTCGATGGGGATACGCGTATCGGGTTTATCCGTGCCAAACCGCTCCATGGCTACGCTGTAGGGAATGCGCGGGAACGGCGTTTTGAGCTCTATACCCAGTATCTCTTTAAACAGCCTCGACAGCAGGACCTCGCAGAGCGAAAAGATATCCTCCTCCTCTATAAACGACATCTCTATATCCAGCTGGGTAAACTCGGGCTGCCTGTCGGCCCGCAGGTCCTCGTCCCTGAAACAGCGCGCGATCTGAAAATACCTGTCGAGTCCGCCGACCATGAGTATCTGTTTGAAGAGCTGCGGGGACTGGGGCAGCGCGTAGAAACATCCCGGGTTAAGGCGAGACGGGACAAGGTAGTCGCGCGCGCCTTCAGGCGTAGACTTGGTTAATATCGGGGTCTCCACCTCCACAAAACGCTCGCCGCTCAGAAAATCCCTCATGATTTTACATATGGCGTGCCGGAGGCGCATGTTTTTCTGCATTGACGGCTTGCGCAATTCAATATACCTGTAACGCAGCCTTGACTCTTCCGATACGACGACAGTATCGTCTATCTCAAAAGGCGGCGTCTCGGCCGCGTTAAGGATATCTATTTCAGCCGCCGCTATCTCTATCGCGCCTGTGGGTATTTTCCTGTTCTCGGTACCTCCGGGCCGCTTCCTGACTACGCCTTTAACTTTTATGACGTACTCTGACCTTAATTCGTGGGCCTTATCGTGCAGCTCCCTTGATTTTGACGGGTCAAACACGACCTGTGTCATGCCGTATGCATCCCTTAAGTCAACGAATATCAGTTCGCCATGGTCCCGTCTTGAATGCACCCAGCCGGACACCACAACTTCCTCATTTATCTGCTTCTCATTGAGCTCACCGCAAGTATGCGAACGCAGCATTTGTGTCACTCCTCCCTTTTGTTCCTGTAAGACCTAAGCCTTTCCACAATTCTGTCACGGGGCACGTTTTCCTGGGTCTTGGCGGACATGTCCCTTAAAACAAAAACCTCTTTTTTCAGTTCATCATCCCCGATAACGACAACATGCTTACACCCCAGCTTGTCAGCCGCCCTGAACTGCGCCTTAAGAGAAGCTTCCCTTATGTCTGTCTGCGTTACCATTCCAAGTTCAGACCTTATGCTGACAGCCAGTTTCATGCCTTCAATCTTCGCGCTGTCACCAAGGGTCGCTATATAAACAGATCCCTGCGGTGTATCCTGCCCGCCTGCGTATTTATCCCCGAGAACTATCAGGATCCTCTCGATCCCGAGCGCGTATCCTATAGCCGGCATATCGGGCCCGCCTAAATCCTCCACAAGTTTATCATACCTGCCCCCCGCCCCCATGGCGTCCTGGCCTCCCAGTTTCGGATGCGTGATCTCAAAAACCGTGCCGGTGTAGTAGTCCAGGCCCCGCACGAGGTGTCCGGCCGTTATAAATTTTACGCCCATCCTGTCAAGCGCGTCCGTCAGTTTCTGAAAATGTCCGCGGCAGTCCGGGCAGAGGCAACCACAAACGGAAGGAGCCTGTTTTACCACCGTTTTGCACGCGTCATTCTTGCAATCAAGCGTCCTGAGGACATTGCGGTCTATTCTCCCGTTACAGTCCCGGCACAGCATAGCCTTTTTATCCGTCAAATATTTTCTTAACGAGTCGGCGAATTTTGCCTTGTCGGCAGGGCACCCGAGGCTGTTTATTTTGATCGTATGCCCGCTCACTCCGAATGCCGCGATCATAAGGTCCATCTGCGATATCAATTCGGCGTCCGCGTAAGGGGATGCCGCCCCTACAATCTCCGCGCCTACCTGGTGAAACTGGCGCGACCGTCCCTTCTGCGGCCTTTCGCTCCGGAACATCGGCCCGATGTAGTAAAGTTTCATGTCGGGCGAGACATTGTCCAGGGAATGCTCGATATAAGCCCTCACCACCGATGCCGTGCCCTCGGGCCTCAGCGTAAGAGAACGGCCCTTTCTGTCCGAAAAAGTGTACATCTCCTTGGTCACGATGTCAGTGGCGTCTCCTATGCCGCGCACAAAAAGGTCCGACCCTTCGAGAATAGGCGTGCGGATTTCCATAAAGCCGTAAAGGCTTAGCTCTCTTCTGGCCTTTTCCTCCAGCGCCCTGAAACGCCCGGCTTCCTCCGGCAGTATATCTTCCATTCCGCGTATTGATTTATACTTCATTTCGTGACAGCCGCCCTCTCCTAAGCCTTACTCTTGACCTTGGACTTCATGACCATGCCGGGCTTAAAAACCACTACGCGCCTCTCCGGCACCGGGACCTCCTGGCCTGTCCTGGGATTCCTGCCCCTCTTGGGTTTTCTCGTCCTGATCTTAAACACCCCGAAATTTCTCAGCTCCACTTTATCGCCGCCCGTAAGGCTCTCGACTATCAGGTCCAGCGTCCTCTGCACCACAAGCATGACGTCTACCTGCTTCATATCAGTCTCATCAGCTATCCTTAACACTATCTCACGCTTCGTCATAATAATCCTCCTCTCATAAAAGGCGTCATATCTGCCTGCTCCTGGAAAGCAGCCTCTTTGCCATGAATACGGTCCTATTGAACTTTTCTATCCTCCGTTTCTTCCTCTTCAGGCTGTCAAGCCTGGAATACAGATAAATATATGAATCTGTCCAAAAATCCCCTATTTTTACCTGTTTTTCATCGGACATCGCGGACAGGTCTTCTATCGATAAAATTTCATAAAAAGGAATGCATTTGTCGATTTTCTCGCGGCTTCCTACTCCCAGGGAGTCCATCAATTCATCGAAACGGGAATTCACAAGCGAGCGCGTCGATATAAACATCTCGCGGTCAGGACTGTTCCCTGAAACAGCATCCCTGTACAGTTCATGGAATTTTGTCCAGAACTCAAGAAAAACCCCTGTTTTCTTTATATTATCTTCGAGTTTCCTGTCTTTCATGTTTATTGCCGCCTTTTTGTAACTATTTATATTAACATGGGTTATAAAAAAAGTCAATCCTCCTTCGCCCCTCGCAGCGATGCGCGTCTTGGGCACCGGAAGGCAAGCAGCTCACAGCCCTACATGTTTATCTGGTAGTGTACGGATTCGGCGCCGGCTACAGACTCTATATCCTCGACAAGGGCGTCATTTGCCTGGACACAATACTTCTTGCCCAGGGAAATCCTTGTCCTACGCCCTCCGGGCTCGACAAAATTGATGAAAACAGGGGTCTTGCCATGGTGTTTCACGAGGATGCCTTTCAGCCCGTCAAGCTGGATATCATCAAGCCCCGGAGTAGTCAGGCTAATGTGTATCGCGCTGGTATATTTTGATTTGACGTCGTCTATGGGAATAATGTCGTTCACAAGCACCTTTGGATCGTCTTCCCTCAGGCTTATTTTTCCCTTGATAAATACTATCGCGTCGACATTTATGATGGATCCTACGGTTTTGTAAGTCCTCGGAAACACAAGCGCCTCGCAGGAGCCGCTTAAATCCTCAAACCCTATAATGGCCATTTTCTCCCCGGTCTTTTTAGTCGTCGTGAGTTTAACCTTGCTCATTATGCCTCCCAGAAGCGCGTCTTCGCCGTCTCTCCTGGTGGAGAGTTCCTGAATCTTACAGGATGAATAGCGCTTCAGCATATCCTCATAGCTGGAAAGGGGATGTTTCGTTATGTAAAATCCCAGGAGCTCTTTTTCATAAGCGAGGAGCTGGCGCTCTGACCATTCGGGTATATCGGGTATGTCATGCACTGTCTTCTTGAATGTATCATCCGTCTCAAACGTGTCAAAGAATGACAATTGCCCGTTCATCCTGTCCTTTTGTATTCCGCCGGCTATGTCCAGCGCGTTGTCGATAATGGAGAGGAGCTGCGACCTGAAAAGCCCCACTGAATCGAAAGCCCCGCATTTGATAAGAGACTCTATGACCTTGCGGTTGACCAGGCGGGAATCGACCCGTTCGGTAAAATCATAAAGGGATTTGAAAGCCCCTCCTTCCTTCCTGCCGGTAATGATAGAGTCTATGGCGCTCTGCCCCACGTTCTTTACGGCCGCCAGGCCGAATCTTATGCTGCCTCCGGATACAGTGAAATTGGCGAAGCTCTCATTGACGTCGGGAGGCAGCACCTTTATGCGCATGCGCAGGCACTCATTAATGTACAATGATATCTTATCCGTGTTGTCCTTTTCACTCGTTAGAAGGGCTGTCATGAATTCAACGGGATAATTGGCTTTAAGGTAAGCCGTCCTGTAACTGATAAGGGCATACGCCGCGGAATGGCTTTTATTGAATCCGTAACCCGCGAAATACTCTATGAGCCCGAATATCTTCTCGGCGGTTTTTCTGTCCACGCCGTTTTCTGGCATCCTTCCTCAAAATCCTTGCGCGCCTCGGCCATTACTTCGGGCGTCTTTTTCCCCATCGCGCGTCTCAGGTTATCCGCCTCTGCCAGGCTGAAACCGGCCATGGAAGAAGCTATCCGCATGACCTGTTCCTGGAAGACTATTATCCCGTAGGTGTCCTTCAGTATAGGCTCAAGCATGGGATGATCATATTTGATCTTCACCTCGCCGTGGCGCCGCCTCATGTAGTCGTCGAGCATGCCGCTGCCTATGGGGCCGGGTCTGTAAAGCGCCAGCAGCGTGATAATGTCCTCAAAGCGCTCAGGATTCAGCTTCTTTAGCAGATCCCTCATGCCCGAACTCTCAAGCTGGAATATGCCGGTAGATTCGGCATTCGACAGCAGCGCGAACGTCTTCTTATCGTCAAGCGGCATTTTATCCATCAGTATATCCGTGCCCAGTGTACGCTTTATGATCTTTTGGGTCTGCTCTATGACCGTCAGCGTCCTTAAACCCAGGAAATCCATCTTCAGCAGCTTGATTTTCTCGAGGCTTGTCATGGCATAGCCGGTGGTAATCATGCCGTCATTGGTTTTGAAAAGCGGCACGTGGTTATCAAGGGCGTCTTCGGATATGACGACGCCGGCGGCATGAGTCGAGGCATGCCTCTGCAGGCCCTCGAGTTTCTTTGATATGTCGATAAGCTGTTTAATCCTCGGATCCGTCCTGTAGAGGCCTTTTATTTCGGGTTCCAGGTCAAGCGTCTTGTCAAGCGTGATATTGGCGTCGTTCGGTATCAGCTTGGCTATCCTGTCGACTTCGGCGTAAGGCATGCCCAGGACCCTGCCGACGTCGCGTATCACGCCCTTGGCCATCATGCTGCCGAAAGTTATTATCTGGGCGACATTTTCCTTGCCGTACTTGTTGACAACATAATCGATTACCTCATTGCGCCTCTCATAGCAGAAATCTATGTCAATATCCGGCAGCGTTATCCTGTCGGGATTAAGAAACCTCTCGAAAAGGAGGTCATACTTCATAGGGTCTATATCGGTTATGCCCAGCGCGTAGCTCACGACGCTGCCGGCCGCAGACCCCCTGCCGGGCCCGACTGTAATGCCTTTGGACTTCGCGTACTCCACAAAATCATGCACAATAAGGAAATAACCCGCGTACCCGCTGTGCTCTATCACTTTGAGTTCATGGTCTACCCTTTTTTTAAGAGTATCATCCACCCGGGCGTATTTCCCCGCAAGGCCGTTATTCACTATCGAGCGGAGGTATTTTTCTATGCTCTGCCCGTCGGGTGGGTGGAAGTGCGGCAGGTGCGTCTTCGCGAAGTCCAGCTCCAGGTTGCATTTTTCCGCCACTTCAAGCGTATTCTTTATGGTTTCCGGGGACGCCAGGCCGAATGTCCTCTTCATTATGTCCGGAGACTTGAAATAAAATTCATCCGTCTGCATCCTCATCCTGTTGGGATCGTCCAGGGTCGTCTGCGTCTGGATACAGAGGAGCGCCTCATGCGCCCTGGCGTCCTCTTTCTCGATGTAATGAACGTCATTGGTTGCCACTACGGGCAGGTCAAGGTCCGCGCCTATCTTCAGCAATTCCCTGTTTACCGTATTCTGTTCTTTTATAAGGTTATCCTGAATTTCAAGGTAGAAATTGCCCTTCCCGAAAATATGCCTGTACTCGTCAGCGGTCCTTTTCGCGAGCGCGATATCCCCGGAAAGTATCAGGTGCGATATCTCTCCCTTCAGGCAGGCAGAAAGCCCTATAAGGCCGTCGTTGTATTTGGCAAGCACTTCCTTGTCAACTCTGGGCCTGTAATAAAATCCCTCAAGATACCCTATGGAAATAAGCTTCATAAGGTTCCTGTACCCTGTTTCGTCTTTAGCCAGGAGTATCATGTGGAAGGACGCCTCCTGTATGCCGCGGCTCGACTTTTCAAACCTCGAGCCGGGAGCGACATAGGCCTCACAGCCTATGATCGGCTTAATGCCTTTGGCCATGGCCTTCTGGTAGAATTCGATGGCGCCGAACATATTGCCGTGATCAGTCATGGCCACAGCCGGCATCTTGTAGCGGGCCGCCATGTCAAGCATGTCGTCTATCTTGCAGGCGCCGTCAAGAAGGCTGTACTGTGTGTGAACGTGAAGATGGACAAAATCGCTGTGTTTCATTAGAGAATATAATGGGCGTAAGAATTATTTGCGCATGCCAACGCGCTGAGCGGTCTGGTAGACCTTACCTTCGGTCTGTATCGAAGGCGCTATGATTATGTCTGTTTCCTGCATTTCCTTGATGTTTCTTGCCCCTAAGTTGCCCATGCTTGTCATTAACGCGCCGAGCAGATTCTGCGTGCCGTCATCGGTCCTGGCCGGGCCGAAGATGATCTCCTCGAGCGTTCCGGACGTGCCGACGCGTATTCTCGTGCCCCTGGGCAGGTTCGGATGAGGTGTCGCCATCCCCCAATGGTATCCTTTGCCGGGGGCTTCCTCTGCCCTGGCAAAGGCGTTACCGAGCATGACCGCGTCAGCGCCGCTGGCGAATGCCTTGCATATATCGCCTCCCGTCGCCATGCCTCCGTCGGTAATAATCGTAACGTAACGGCCGGTTTTAGTAAAATAACTGTCGCGCGCGGCCGCGCAGTCAACAGTGGCGGTAACCTGGGGGACGCCTATGCCGAGCACCCCCCTGGTCGTGCAGGCCGTGCCCGGGCCTATCCCGACCAAAAGCGCGCTGGCCCCGGTTCCCATAAGCTCCATCGCGACATCGTATGTCACGCAGTTGCCGACGATTACCGGGATTTTCATGCGGGAGCAGAACTTCGTGAAATCAAGCGTCTCATATTCGTTTGAAAGGTGTTTCGTCGTTGTGACGGTCGACTGCACCACGAAAATATCGCATCCCGCGTCCTCGGCTATCCTGCCGAATTCCCATGCCCGCTGCGGTATGGCGCTCACGCAGGCGGGAACGCGGGCCTTTTTAATTTCCTTGATTCTCTTGGCGATAAGGTTTTTCTTAGTGGGCTCCCTGTAGACTGTCTGCAGGATTTTTGTGGCGCCTTCGGGAGTGGCCTTCGTCAGTTTATTGAGCACGGCTTCGGGCTTTTCATAACGGGTTTGTATGCCCTCGAGGTTCAGCACGGCCAGGCCTCCCAGCTTGCCCATGGCAATAGCGAATTTCACATCCACGACCCCGTCCATAGCCGACGCAATAATGGGAACCTTGAAAGATGTGCCGCCGATTTTGAATGTGGTATCCACCTCGGCCGGATTTATCGTGACCTTGCCCGGCACCAAAGCTATCTCGTCAAAACCGTAGCATCTCCTCGCCTTCTTGCCGACTCCGATGTAAAATTGCGCCATAAACACCTCATCATCTTTGTTGATTTATTTTTATTATGAGTTAAGTAGAGTATATGATACAGAATGTGCGGGGTGAAGTCAACAGGAAAAAGGGCTTTCGGCTGTGGGTCGGGGGCGCGAAGCCCACAACCCACAGCCCGAAGCTCACAACTCTTAATACATTCCTCCGGGGGGCATGCCGGCGCCGGCTCCGGGCATCGGCTTTTCCTCTTCGGGAATGTCACTGACAAGCGCCTCTGTCGTAAGCATGAGCGCCGCAATACTCGCGGCGTTCTGGAGCGCTGTTCTCGAAACCTTAGCCGGGTCAATAATACCGGCCTGGATCATGTCCACGTACTCATCGTCCTGCGCGTCATAACCTATCTCGATCTTATTGGCTGTCAGGACCTTCTGCAGCACGACCGACCCTTCCTGGCCGGCGTTAGTGGCTATCTGCCTGAGCGGCTCCTCAAGCGCCCTCTTGAGTATTTTTACGCCTACGGCCTCATCGCCTTCCAGCTTCAGGCTGTCCAGCGCCTTGATGGCGCGCACAAACGCGACACCGCCGCCCGGGACAATGCCTTCCTCGACAGCCGCCCTGGTCGCGTGCAGCGCGTCTTCAACCCGCGCCTTCTTTTCCTTCATTTCAGTCTCTGTCGCGGCGCCCACATTGATAACGGCCACACCGCCGGCGAGCTTGGCAAGCCTTTCCTGCAGTTTCTCCTTATCATAGTCAGAATCACTGTCCTCTATCTGCTTTTTTATCTGGGAAATCCTGCCGTTCACGTCAGCCTGTTTGCCCGCGCCTTCCACAATGGTCGTATTCTCTTTGCTGATGGTTACCCTTTTTGCCCTGCCGAGATCCTCAAGCTTGATATTCTCAAGCTTTATGCCGAGGTCTTCGGTTACGGCCTTGCCGCCCGTAAGCACCGCGATATCCTCGAGCATGGCCTTTCTCCTGTCACCGTAGCCGGGCGCCTTTACCGCGCAGCACTGGAAAGTACCCCTGATCTTATTGACGACAAGAGTCGCCAGCGCCTCGCCGTCGGTCTCTTCCGATATGATAAGCAGCGGGTTGCCTGTCCTGGCGATCTTCTCGAGAAGCGGCAGAAGATCCTTCATGCTGGAGATTTTTTTCTCGTAAATCAGCATGTAGGGATTTTCGAGTATGGCCTCCATCCTGTCGGTATCCGTGACAAAATAAGGCGAAAGGTATCCCTGGTCAAACTGCATGCCTTCAACTACATCCATGGTAGTGTGTATGGACTTGGCTTCCTCAACGGTTATAACCCCGTCTTTGCCCACCTTCTCCATGGCCTCGGCTATCTGCTCGCCGATAACAGTGTCGTTGTTTGCCGCGATAGTCGCGACCTGGCATATCTCTTTTTTGTCCTTTACGGGCTTTGATATCTTTTTGAGTTCCGCGACCACTTTCTCGACGGCCCTTTCCACGCCCCTCTTCAGGTCCATGGGGTTTGCGCCGGCTGTCACGTTCTTAAGGCCTTCCTTATAAATGGCCTCTGCCAGCACCGTGGCTGTTGTCGTGCCGTCACCGGCCGCGTCGCTCGTCTTTGACGCGACCTCTTTTACCATCTCTGCGCCCATGTTCTCGTACGGGTCCTTGAGTTCGATTTCCTTTGCCACTGTCACGCCGTCTTTGGTTATCGTCGGCGCGCCGAACTTCTTATCCAGCACAACGTTTCTTCCGCGCGGCCCTAAAGTCACCTTTACGGCCCTGCTGAGCTGCTCGACGCCTTTCAGTATATTGCGCCGGGCCTCATCGTTAAATACAAGCTGCTTTGCCATTTTAATTCCTCCTTTTCACTCTCGGTTATTTCACTATTGCCAGTATGTCTTCCTCTTTCAGCATCAGGTACTCCTTGTCATCCACGGTAATTTCCGTGCCAGAGTACTTGCCGAACAGCACCACGTCCCCGACCTTTACTTCGGGCGTGATAGTCTTGCCTTCATCAGAAACCTTGCCCTTGCCCACAGCCGCTACTTTCGCTTCCTGGGGCTTTTCCTTTGCCGAATCCGGCAGCACAATGCCGCCTTTTGTCTTTTCCTTTGCCTCGAGCACTTCAACCAGTACCCTGTCACCTAGCGGTTGAATTTTCATGCCTGACCTCCTCCTTTTTATTTATTTAGATTGGTTTCCTTGGCACTCTATACTCAAGAGTGCCAGTGGGAATCCTATTATAGCCCTAATGGGGAAACTGTCAAGCTTTTTTTGTATTTTTTTAGCACTCAAATGATGAGATTGCCATTTCAGGCCTGCGATGATGTAATTCTTACAAGAATTTCACTTGATGCGCCATATGTTAGCAGTTGATAGTGTGGAGTGCTAATCATGCCCGAGCTTATTATTAGCGAGCGCAAGTCCGGCCAGGCAGAGATTTTTATCAATTATCGATATTTTGGGGCAATGTTTTTTGATAAGTTTTACATTGCCGCCCGTTGATACTATTTTGAGGCCCTTGAATTTTCTCATGAACATACCTATAATACCCGTACACATATGAGAATAGCCATACACCAGGCCGTTCCTGATGCTTGTTGTAGTATCCCTGCCCACAAGCTTTTTTGCCTCCCTGAGCTCGATTTCAGGCAGTAAGGCAGTGCGGTTGTGCAGCGCCTCAAGCGCCATCCGGATACCCGGGAATATCAGGCCCCCCAGATACACGCCCTTCCGCGATACAATGTCAAAAGTAACAGCCGTACCAAAGTCGATTACCAGAACAGGCGCGCCGTACAGCTCCCGCGCCGCATATGCCGTCACAAGACGGTCCTGGCCTATTTCTCTGGCGTTATATTTCGATTTTATCGGGATACTAATATCCTCGCCGATAACCGACAGTTTGGCCGTCCCCTGCCTGCCCAAAAAACGCTTCAATTTACTGAACCTGACAGGAGAAACGCTGACAGCTATAATACGCCCGGCCTTACCTATATATCGCCGGATCCTGCCGGGGAAATAAAACACGTCTTTTAAAATACCCCCCGTCATATATCCCCACCCGGGTATTTGTATTACCCACATCTATGGCCATTAACATTGCAGTCCTACCTGTAATCCTTTTCACCGAACACCTCGGCCGTGAATATGTACATGTCGCAGGCGCCCTTTTTCCAGGCATCGGCCTGGATACCGGCTTTCTGGGCGCACAGGGAATTCATGAACTGTTCCCTGTTCCACCCGGTCTCTGTCGCGACCTGAGGCAGATACACGCCGGTCCTGAACCCCTGCCTGACTATAACACCGTGCTTACCCACTTCTATAATGTTTGGATCGCTGATTTTCTCAAGGGGTGAAAGCATTGATATCTCTATGTCTATGTCATCCATCTCCCTTAAAGTCACAGACCTGAAACGCGGATCGTCTGTAGCAGCCTCTATGGCCATATCACGAACGGTCATGTAAAAAGGCCCGTGCCCCACGAGGTTCCCTATGCAGCCGCGCAGGTCCTCGTGACTGCGGAGAGTGACAAACGCGCCCATTTCCCTGTTTAGCGACGGGTCGTTGTCGGTCAATTCAGGGCGTTTCTTTTCTTTTAAGAATTGCGTTATGGAATCCCTCGCCAGTTTCAGCAGCTTTTTTCTCTGGTCGTCATTAAGCATATGCCCCTCCCCGTTTGCGGCCTGAGTTGTCTTTTCGGAACTACCCGTCTCTTCCCTGTTTCCGGCCGGCGCAGCGATATTTTTGTCTGCGCCGGATTTGATAAACGCGGCGCTCAGGTACCCCACAACGCGGCGCCTGTCAAAAGTAGCGTCGCCCGAGTTAGCGTGTTTGAGCATAACGACTTCGTCAGCGCCAAGTTTTTTGCAGGCCATCATCACCGCCGTAACCGCCCCGTAACCGCACATGAGCCCGTGCTCTTTCGCGGCGCTCGCGTAATAGAGTTTCGCCGGATCAAGAGTCCCGATCATGGAAATCGTATATTCATCCATTCTGTTATTCTCATCATAGGCAAGGAAATGGCACATGTCCGTGCTGGCAATGATAACGTAATCCCGCCGATCCTTCAGCGCGCCGTAAAGCGCGTCCGCCAGTATCACGCAATTATCCATGGTCTGATCGCCCATGGACACGATCACGACGCTTGCGCCCTTAAGCGCCTCCTGGACAAACGGGATCTGCATCTCGGTAGATTGCTCGTCGCGGAAAGCGCCTCTCATGGAATATATTTTCTTGTCATGAGCGATTAATGCCCTGGAGACCTGCATATCTATCGGGATATCGCCCAATGGCGTGTGAAAAGCGTCATAATCGCATACGGCCATGCCGGGGTGGGCCATATAATGATTAAAACCCACGATGACAGCAGTCTTAATGCCCCTGCCTTCCAGGAGTTTATACCCGTATGCCTCAACATCCCCGCAATATGCGTATCCGGCGTGCGGCGATATGATCCCCAGTATCTCCCCTTTTATTTCCGGCGGGTTCGCCCTGTCAAGATATTGACTGATCAGCCCTTTGAGTTCGGCCGCAGAATCCGTATACCAGCTCCCTGCCTTGTCAGACATTTTTACATCCGCCGGCGCGTTACCGCACAATAGAACCGCGATTATCATTAAAAACAATATCCTCATAAGCCGCCTGTCTCCTTCTTTATCCAATCAAGATAATCTTTGCTGCCGTTCAGAATCGGCAGCGCCACGACGCACGGACACGAATAGCTGTGAACAGACTTCACCCTGGCGACCGCTTTTTCGGTGAGCTCCTCTCTTGTCTTAGCTATAATAACAGCTTCTGTATCGCTCTGCACGCGCCCCTCCCACCAGTACATGGAATGCACGTTATCGAGTATGTTGACACAGGCGGCGAGCCGCTCTTCCACGAGGACCCGGCCTATTTTCCCGGCCTCGGCCCTGTCCTTTGCGGTAATATACAGGATCACGTATTTCATCACCCACTCCACAATTTATAGGACTGTATTTTATACCCTCTACCCCTCAAATATCAAGCTAATAAATACGCTCCGTCGGAAACTCAGAACACGGTGACGCTTTTGGTAAGCCATGCAGAGTAAACCCCTATGCCAACAATATACGATAATGTGGACAGGCCCGGGTTGGGATCCGGGACAATTTATTTGACACCGGATGCCCTTAAGTTAATAAGTTAACTCCGTCCCCTATCTTTAATATAGCCGCTCATTGGTAGTTTACTGATTTATCCGGGATCATAATTGCGGTATGCTTGCGATAAGCTTCTTGGTATACGGATGCCCGGGATTATTATATACCTCGGCGCAGGGGCCGGACTCAACAATCTCGCCGTCTTTCATTACACATACGTCATCGGAGATTGATTCGATCACCCGGAGGTCATGGGAAATAAATAAATATGTAAGCCCCATTTCGCGCTTCAGATCCTCCAGGAGCGCGAGTATGTCGCGCTGTATAAGCATGTCCAGGCTCGACACAGGCTCGTCCAGCACGAGAAACCTCGGCCTGACAGCGAGGGCCCGGGCTATGGCTATCCGCTGGCGCTGTCCGCCCGAAAACTGGTGCGGGTACTTCGCGGCATCGTCAGGCGATAATTTCACGCGCTCCAGCGCATCCCCGAGCGCTTTCTTACGAGCCGAAGCCCCGAGGCCCAGGAGATCAGCGCCTTCGAGCACGATATCGCCCATGCGCATCCTCGGGTCAAGCGAGCCGTACGGGTCCTGGAACACAATCTGCATCATCTCGCGCACGCGGCGCGGCGGGCCTTTCATTATGCTTTCACCGTCCACGATGATATCCCCCGAATCAGGCTTTTCCAGCCCGAGCACGAGCCGCCCGAACGTTGTCTTGCCGCACCCTGTTTCGCCTACCAGGCCCATTGTCCTGGCCTGCCTGATGCTCATCGAGACGTTGTTTACGGCGCGCACGCTGCCGGACCGTTTCCTCATAAACCCTCTCTCGACCGCGAATGTTTTCGTCACGCCGACAGCCTCGAGAATAATGTTATCACCGCCGCCTTTCTTCTTCCCGCCGAAAGAAAGTATGCCGGCGGCCGCTATCAGTTCCTTCGTGTACTCATGCGCCGGTGATTTCATGATAACATCTTTGGGCGCCTGCTCAATCACCCTGCCGCTCTTCATCACCACGACACGATCCGCTATACTGTTAATAATGCCGAAGTCGTGAGTGATAAAGAGTATGGACATCCCTAACTCTGTCCTTAGTTCGCGCAGGAGCTCTATAATCCCTGCCTGCACCGTAACATCAAGCGCCGTTGTCGGCTCATCCGCTATAAGCAGTTTCGGCTCAAGCGCCACGGCCATTGCAATCATCACCCGCTGCCTTTCGCCTCCCGAGAGCCGGTGCGGATAGGAATAATAAACTCTTTCGGGGTCGTTCATGCGCACCCGGCCGAGTATGCCGACGGTTTTGTCCCGGGCCTCGCGCGCAGACATCTTCTTATGCGCGAGAAACACTTCATCGATCTGGCTGCCCACCGTAAAAACAGGGTTCAGCGACGTGAAAGGCTCCTGAAAAACCATGCCGATACCCCGGCCCCTTATATGCCGCATCCTCTTCTCAGGCAGATTGACAATCTCCTCTCCGTCAAACATGATACTGCCCGACTCCACAACCGCCCTGTGGGGCAATATACGCATCACGGATAATCCGGTAACTGTCTTACCGCTGCCCGACTCCCCGACCAGCCCGACCGCCTCGTCCGCGCCCACGGAAAATCCTGCGTCGATAACCGCGGAAAAACGCGCGCCTTGTTTTTCGAATGATACATTCAAACCTTTTATCTTAAGAATATCCATATGCTATTCCGTTATCCTGGGATTTAGCGCGTCGCGCAGCCCTTCCCCGAACAGGTTAAAGGCCAGCACTGTTACGAGTATGGCCGCGCCCGGAAAAACGATTATCCACCACGCCGCCCCCATGGCGGCCTTCCCTTCCATAAGTATATTGCCCCAGCTTGGCGCAGGCGGCTGCACGCCCAGCCCCAGAAAACTCAGGCCCGCTTCGGTCAATATCGCGCCGGCTATCTTGAACACAAAATTCACAAGCACGGGCCCCATGCCGTTCGGTATCACATGCCTCACGGCAATGTATAATTCGCTCTTTGCCAGCGCGCGCGACGCCGTGACAAAATCCCTCGTCTTAAGAGATAAGACCTCTGCCCTTATAAGCCTGGCGATGCCCATCCAGGAAGTCAGGCCTATCACGACCATTATGTTGAGAATACTCGGGCCCACTGCCGCCACGACCGATAATATAAGAAACAGGCTCGGGAAACAGAGCATGAGATCGGTGAAACGCATGATAATCTCATCGGTCCTGCCGCCGATATATCCGGCGGCAGAGCCGAGCAGGATCCCCATCACTGAGGCAATACCTACGGCGACAATACCTACGGACAGCGCCACGCGGGCCGCGTAGACAATTCTTGAAAACACGTCCCTGCCCAGGGAATCGGTGCCCATCGGATAAACGCGCGACGGCGCGCGGTAAGCGTCATCTATATTGATCTGCTCGGGGTTATGCGGGGCAATAACCGGCGCGAAAACAGCCACCAGCACCAGACCCGCGATAAGGATAGCCCCCGCATAAGCCAGTTTGTTCATCGTCATTCCCCGTATCTGATCCTGGGATCGGCGTAAGAATACGCCACATCGGCCAGGAGATTGCCGATAAGCGTAAGCAAGGCGCTCATCACCAACCCGCCCATTATAAGGTTGTAATCCCTGGTAAAGACCGCCTCAACCATCAGGCGGCCCATGCCCGGAATATTAAATATTGACTCGAATATCACGCTGCCCGATATGAGGCCAGGAATAGATAAACCAAGTATCGTGATTATCGGCAAAAGCGCGTTGCGCAGGGCGTGTTTATATATAACTGTCTTCTCGGTCAGCCCTTTGGCCCTCGCGGTGCGGATGTAATCTTCACGCATCACATGTATCATCCTGTCCCTGGTATATCTGGATATGCCGGCGATCCCGCCCATAGCCGCCACGAGGACAGGCAGTACAAGGTGCCTGGCCAGATCAATAACCCTGCAGCCGAATCCGAGATAATCAAAGTCCAGAGACACTATGCCGGAAACAGGCAGCCATCCCAGCCTGACCCCGAAAAGCGACATTAGCAAGAGCGCCAGCCAGAAACCGGGCGCGGCGAACAGCGCGAACACACAAACCGTAGTGATTCTGTCAAAGGGCGAGCCGCGCCTCACGGCGCTCTCTATGCCTATCGGGATGGCGACGATAAAGATGACGAGCAGGCTGAGGACGTTGATCAATATTGTCACGGGCATCCTCTCGAATATCTTATCGATTACAGGGCGCCCGTCGACAAAAGAGTTTCCGAAATCCAGCCGCGCGACTTTTCCCGCCCATCTGAGATACTGCGCATACAGGGGCTTGTCAAATCCGTAAATCTGCTCCAGCTTTTCCCGGGCCGCAAAAGACATCTTGGGGTTAAGCTGGGTCATCTGGTCGGTGGGGCTGCCGGGGGCAAGATGTATGACCGCAAAAGAGATGACGGTTATCCCTATCAGAAGAGGGATAAGGTTGACGATTCTTTTTAACACATACCCGGCCATCTGTTTACCGCATCCTGTATTTCTGCTTATTTTCCGGCACATACCAGTCGATAACGTTGTAAAGCATCCCTATCATGCGCGGATCTGCGCCCTCAAACCGCTTATGGACCGCCGCGAGGGTATCCGGGACATAAAGAAAAAGGTAGGGCTGATCATCATATATAATCTCATGGATCCTGTTGTAAATTTCCTTTCTTTTCTTCAGGTCAAAAGTGCGTCTGCCTTCCTCGAGAAGCGCGTCGACTTCCGCGTTTGAATATCCCGCGAAGTTGAACTCGCCCGGCTTTGTCTTGGACGAGTGCCATATATCGTAACAATCCGGGTCAAGCGAAAGACCCCATCCCAGGATGATCGCCTCAAACCGCCTCTTATTGACAAACTCATTTAAAAATACGGCCCACTCGACTACCCTTATGTGGACCTTGATGCCTATCTCGGCCAGACGGCGCTGTATTATTTCGGCGGTCTTGGCCCTCATGGAATTGCCCTGGTTAGTGATAACCGTAAACTCGAATTTCTTCCCTCCCTTATCCAGCCATCCGTCTCCGTCAGAATCACTCCACCCCGCCTCTTTCAGCAGGCCGAGCGCCTTTCGGGGATCATATTCCGCGGGTTTTAAGTCACTGTTATACGCCCAGGATTCGGGCGGAAAGGGGCCGGTGCATATCCCGCCGTACCCGAGCAGGACACCGTTTATGACATCACTCTTATCCACGGCATAATTTATGGCCTGCCTCACGCGTTTATCCGAGAAGAATTCGTTGGACAGATTATAGGCCATGAAGGTATACCCGAGATGCGGGTACCTGTACTTATCATAGCCCCTCCGGAACCGGTCCGTATCCGTAAGACGGTCATACTGCAGCGGCGTAAGCGCCATCACATCGATCGCCTCTGTCTGAAGCTCAAGAAAGGAAGTCTCAGGATCAGGTATTATCCTGTATATGATCCTGTCCAGGTAAGGCCTGTGCTCAAAATAGCCGGGATTGGCGGCAAGGTCTATTCTTTCGCCTGTTTTCCACCGCATAAATTTATACGGGCCCGTGCCAACGGGATTACGCGCGAAATCCGTTTTCAGCAGATCCTCGTTTTCAAGTATATGCTTCGGCATGACTGACATGCCCCAGCTCGCCAGGCCCGGGGAAAACGGCTCTTTATAAGAGACTTTCACGGTATAAGGGTCCGGGACCTCAACAGACAGAACTTTTTCAAAGTCACCGCTGTAAGGCGTGGGCACATCGGGGTCAATGAGTTTTTCATACGTAAATTTCACGTCGTCCGCGGTAAAGGGCTTGCCGTCATGCCACTTAACATCCCTACGCAGATGAAAGACTAAGGTAAGACCATCGTCCTCGATATCCCAGGACTCGGCCAGATCTCCGGTAAGGTTGAGGTTCTTGTCATATTTCACCAGGCCGTTAAAAATGAGACCCACTATAGAATGCGACGCCGAATCCGAAGCCAGCACCGGAACCAGGGTGCGCGCGTCTCCTATGTCTGACAGAACCAGCGCGTCTCCGTAATCGTGTTTGGCGGCATCTGAATATTTTTCGTCCGCGCGGGAAAGCCGGGCCGGCTGGCAGATGAAAAAAAATACCGCTATTAATGGAAATAGCGGTATTCGCGTAAAACTCCCGATATTATTCAGATGGAACCGGTTCCGGTTGCGCATCGGGAAGACTCGAACTTGTCTCATCTAATGCCCCTTCTTCGGCTGGCAAGGCAGCCGGCCCGGAAGAAGGCATTACTTGAGCCTGGCTGAGCGCCCTCTGAAGCGCGATAAGCGATTTCCCTCTGCGTGAGGTCATTATACCCAGTAAAAGGCATGTGCACAAAAACACGACGGCGCTGATTTCCGTGGCGCGCGTCAGCACCACATTGGCCTTTGTCCCGAGAAAGGATTGTGTTACGCCACCGAATGTCTCGTTAATGCCGCCGCCCCTTCCCGCCTGCAGCAATATCACCGCGATTAATATAATACACGCTATGACATGAATTACAACCACTAAGCCGTAAAGCATTATTTACTCCTACTTTTTTGATTTTTTCACTATCTCTATGAATGATTCGGCCTTGAGACCGGCCCCGCCTACCAGTGCGCCGTCGACGTCGGGCTCGGCTATGATCGAGGCGATATTATCGGGTTTCACGCTTCCGCCGTACTGGATCCTAACGGCATCGGATACGGCCCTATCGTATATTTTAGCCAGAAGTTCACGGATAAACCTGTGAACTTCCTGCGCCTGGGCCGGAGTGGCATTTTTGCCCGTGCCTATGGCCCACACCGGCTCATACGCGATTACAACCCTTTCCATGTCGGCTTTGACAACCCCTCTTAAGCCGTTCTCGACATGATCCCTGACCACGTCGAATGTCTTCGCGCCTTCACGCTCCTCAAGTTTTTCTCCCACGCATACAATCGCCTTAAGCCCTTCGTTCAGGACAGCGATCAATTTTTTGTTCACGGTCTCATTCGTCTCGCCGAACATGGCCCTTCTCTCTGAATGACCGATAATGACGTAATCACAGCCGACGGCCTTGAGCATGCGCGGCGACACCTCGCCCGTGTAAGCGCCTTCATTGAGCCAGTAACAGTCCTGGGCGCCCAGGCCTATGTTTGAGTCTATAGTCATTTCCCTCACTTCGCTCAGGCTCGTAAACGGCGGACATACCACTATTTCCACGCCGGTCAGGTCGTAAACGCCTCTTTTGATGGCGTTGGTGAGTTCGATAGACTCGTCAACGGTTTTGTACATCTTCCAGTTGCCGGCAATTATGGGTATACGCATAAATTCTCCCTTATCGTGACAGACTTCTTATTTGTCGTTCAGCGCTGCTATCCCGGGCAGCTCTTTCCCCTCAAGATATTCCAGAGAAGCGCCCCCGCCTGTCGATATATGGCTCATGCGGCTGCCGAGATTCAGCGCGTTTATTGCCGCCGCCGTATCCCCGCCGCCTATCACGGTAGTGGCGTTCAGCCTGGATATGAATTTTGCAACCTCCGCTGTCCCTTTACGGAACGGTTTCAATTCAAAATATCCCAGAGGCCCGTTCCAGCATATGGTCTTGGCGTTCTTAAGCACTGATATGAACTTCTTTATTGTCCTCGGTCCTATGTCAAGCCCGATCCAGCCGTCAGGCACAAAGTCGGCGCTAACCCTGACTCTTGCCTTATCTGATATGGACTGCGCGACAACATGATCCGTGGGCAGGAAAATGCTTACGTTGTTGTCCCTTGCGGCCGCGAATATCTCATTGGCCATGTCAATCTTATCTTCCTCGACTTTTGAATTGCCCACCCCTTTAAGCCTGGATTTCAGGAACGTATAGGCCATGGCGCCGCCTATCAGCAGGCAGTCTATCTTTGGCAGCATGTTTTCTATGACCGCTATCTTATCGGAAACCTTTGCGCCGCCGAGAATAAGCGCGAACGGCTTGTCAGGCGACTTGAGCAGCCGGTTGAAATATTCTATCTCCTTTTCCACGAGAAAACCCGCGACACTGGGCAGATACCGGGTAACGCCCTCTGTCGAGGCGTGAGCCCTGTGGCATGTGCCGAACGCGTCGTTTACGAACACGTCTCCCAGGGATGCCAGCTCTTTGGCGAATCCGGGGTCATTCTTCTCCTCTTCTTTATGAAAACGCAGATTTTCCAGGAGCACAACGTCCCCGGGCTTCATGCCGTCCACAATCGCCTTTACATCCGGGCCGATACAGTCGCCGGCCATTTTTACCGGCTTACCCAGCTTCTTTGAAAGGTCCTCGGCCGCAGGCGCCAGACTGAATTCACTTACAACCTTGCCTTTAGGGCGGCCCAGGTGGCTCATCAGTATCAGCTTGGCGTTATTCTCGAGAATATATTTAATCGTGGGAAGCGCGGCGGCTATACGGGTGTCATCCGTTATATGCTGTTTATCATCAAGAGGGACGTTGAAATCAACCCTCTCCAATACTTTTTTGTCTCTTATGTCAATATCACGCACTGTTTTTTTAGCCATATAACATACCTCCTATTTAGTAGGACAAATGTTATCATTAAACAGGATATGTGTCAAGCACATCTGAACCATGCTACCTGTTTATACCCTCGGTATAGGGTGTGGTAATATCGAATTTTTTGCATAACTCGTTAATATTCTTGATGATAGCCACATTATTGTCATCGTCCTCGCCAAGGCGGCCTATCAGGTAATAAATCTTATTAAAGGCCCAATTCCTGGCTATTTCCCTGCCGCCCGCAGGCGTCTCGCTCAACGCGCCGACTATGATATACTCATTTGTCTCATCCTCGGTATCCCCCAGGAACTGCAGGGAAAACCTGTCTTCGTCATCATATTTCCCGTAGAGCGTAAACTCGGCGTTCCGGTAGAAATCAGGCAGATGTTTCGGAAACATCTCTTTCTCGTCCAAACCGCTTACATGATACCTGAGGTTTAGCAGTATCGGATCCTTGACCTTGTCATAAAAGCCGGCAAGCGCCCTCTCAATCATGTAATTGCGGCCCGCGTATTCTGTCCAGCCCCTGTTCCTGTACGAGATAAAATCAAGAAAATACCTGTTGACCCTCACGCCTCCGCTGAAGGCGAATATCGGCCTCGATCCCTTATTGAATTCCGATACCTCATTGATGATTTTTCTCGAATTTGTGAGGCCGTGGGTGGGCTTACCGTCGCTGAAAAGCATTACATAGGACGGTTTCCTGTAGGGCGGCAGTTTTACGCACTCATAAAGGGCTTTATAGACATCCGTACCCTCTCCGGATGACAGGTATTCCACAAAACTCAAAGCGTCATCAATATTGGCCTCTGTCGGAGGGACAGATTCCCGCTTAAACCATATTATCTTTTCCTTGAACGCGGCCACGTTAAACACGTCGCCGGCATTCAGGTGCCTGAGGCAGTAAGCGAGCCCTTCCTTAAATTCTTCAAGCCTGTCATGCTGTATGCTGAGTGAACAGTCAACTAGAAAGACCATCTCTTTGGGCATCGTTTCAAGAGCGGATGAGGCGTTGCCGGCCCGTATGGAAATCCTGTAATACCGCGCATTATCGCCCGGGTCCTCGTAATTGGTGACCTCGCACATAAGGTAGGACTCCATGTCCGTAAAACCCGTTTTCCTGGTTATGGCGGACAGGGCCTCCCTCAGCAGGTCTCCGGGTCCGCGTCTGCCCTCTATCGGTTTGCCCGCGCCTTTAATGGTCTCGGGCGTAAACCCGGGCATCCTCTCGAGAAACTCGGCGGATACTACCGCCTCGTCCAGAGACTTCATGGAGTCAACGGCTGTCTCGTCCTCATCAAGCTTTACCCCGACAAGCTCGGGCCGCGTCCGGCGCCGGCGGACTTCCCTGGACGGTTTCTCATCGGCCGCCGTAACCATTTTCTGTTCAGCGAAACGCAGAGGCTCGAAATTTTCGTCCCTGACTTCGAGCGGCTCCTTTTTGCGTATACCCTCGTCGCCTTTTCTCAATTCGGCGCCCGCGGCGTCTGCCCCGGCCGGCCGCTCAAACTTGATCGCGTTGGCATAACTCATCTCGCGCTCTCTTACGGGCTTTGGCGACTCCATGACCTGGTCGACGGATTTTAGATTGAAAAATTTACGCGTACTGTCCAGAAGTCCGTAAACACCGGGGACCTCTATCATCGTCGAGTACGTAAAAAAGGCGGCGTGGAAGATCAGGGAAGCCGAAACCGATAAAAATATTATCTTCCTCTTATCCCTTAGCAAGACCCTCGATGCGTTTCTGCGCCTCTTTGGCGGCATCGCTCGAAGGATATTTCTTAATGATTTCATCGTAAGCCTTTCTGGCCTCATTAGTCTTTCCCGAAGACTCAAAAAGGGCGCCGGCCCTCAGCAAAGACTCGGGACAGTAATACGCGTCATCGTATAATATGGCGACAAGCATGTACATCTTGTACGCCTCATCGTCATCATCATTCAGCTCGGCTATGCGCGCCAGTTCGAACCTCGAGCGCATGGTAACGGTGTTATCATCCGCGTTTTCGAGCAGGGCCGCGTCAAACTCGGATTTCGCGCCGTCAAGATCGCCGCTTTCTATCAGGCACAGTCCCCTGCCGATGCGGGATGCCCCCTTTAAAACCGCGTCCCCGCCCCCGCGCATGGCTTCGTCATAACATTCGGCCGCCTTGCCGTAATCTTTCATTCCCCGGTAGGCCTCACCGCTAAAATAGGCCGCCTCGGCCCTTGAGGCGCCGTCCATGTCTTTCCTGCCGGCGCACGCATCCAATACGCGCAGCGTGTCCGTGAATTTTGAGCCGTCAAGGTAGAATTTCGCAAGCCACAGATAGACCCCGGCGTCAAGGTCGTTTCCCGGAAATTCCGTGATGATCCTGTCAAAGGCCTCCGCGGCCTTGCGGTTATCGTCCCTGTCGAGATAAATAAGGGCCGTGTTCTTAAGCCCGAAATAACGCGTATCCATGTCGGCCTTATCAGTGATATTGCCGTAGCTGACCAGCGCCTCATCCGTTTTACCCGCCAGTTGAAGGTTGTATCCGAGCTGAAAATACGCGTTATTCAGATGCCCGGAACCGCCGTACTGCTGTATAAACCTCCTGAACGTGTCTGTCGCGTTGTAGTAATCCTTCATTCCGGAATAAAGCAGGCCCAGCCTGAATAATACTTTTTCCCTGAGGCTGCCTGACCTGAATTTACCCAGGTATGTCCGTGAGTTTTTAATGGCTTCACGCGCGCGGCCCAGTTTTGTGTCGATGAGAATAGCGTTATACAGCGCCTCTTTTCTTTTTTCCTCGTCGCCGCCGCTACTGAAATAGTCCAAAAACGCCCCGGCAGCGGCCTTGTCATCGCCGGCCGCCTTAAGCGCGAAGCATACACCGTAAAGGCAGCTGTCACGGTAATCAGACGACGGATATTCATCGATGACTTTTTTGTAGGCCTGCGCGGACTCATCATAGGCGGCAATACAATAGTCGGCCTCCGCTTTCATGAAAATCATATGGTCGATATCCGAATCGCTGGCCTTAAGCTCAGAATCCAGTAAGGCAAGCGCGTCATCAAATCTGCCGGCGTGGCCCAGTGTCTCGGCTTTCTTCATCACGGCTTTATGCCTTCTTGCGTCCGAAATACCCCCGGCGGCCAGTACCTCTTCAAGTTTTGCGAGAGCTTCGGCATAATTGCCGGTTTCCTCATGAGCTGAAGCGACAACGTATAAAGCGTCGAAGGCATCCTCTCCGCTGCGGGCCGACGACCCGTATTTGGCGTACGCCGAAATGACTTCCGTGAACTTGTCTTCCTCATATAAAGCCAGGAGGAGGTTTGCCACCGCGTTGCCGGAAACATCATTTTCAGGGTATTTTTCGAGCACTTCCCTGAAAGAGGCTTCGGCGGCTCCGTACTCTGCCGCCTCGAACTGCGCCTCCCCTTTCTTATGAAGCGCAAAGGCCTTTGTCGAAGGGTCGTCAGAACATTCGTATGCCTCGCTGTAATAGCCCACGGCAGCGTCGGATTTCGCGCCCTCCCGGGACATGTGCCCCAGCTCGAGAAGCGCGAGCGCCCGGTATTCGTCCCGGCCTTCCCCGCCTGCCGCGGCCTCGAAATTCTTTTTCATCATTCCCCTGTTGCCGAGCGCCTCATAGGCCCTGGCCCTGTAGAAATAAAGCATGGGCCCGAACCTGGCGTCAAGGCGGTGCATGGGCACCTTGTTAAGATACTTCACGGCGTCACGGGCGTTGCCTTCCATAAAATACGCCTGCCCCACGCGCAATACCGCCACGGGCACTTTGTCCCCGTCAGGGTAAAGCCCGGCGTAATTATTGTATTCCTCGATGGCTTCATCGTATCTTTTCAGGAAAAACAGGCTTTCCGCCGCGCCGAAACAGGCGTCCGGACAGTGGATACTGGCGGGATACATGTCGATAAATTTTTTATACTCGTCCCGGGCCATATCATAGAGCCCCCTTTCGAAAAGCCCGTCCGCGAAATCGAGCTGGTCAGGGGGCACGGTGTCATTGGCGCCCGAAACATGGCCCGCCCCGGCTATGAGCAGGCAGGTGACCGACAGGATGGTTACGCATTTCTTCGCGCGGACAGATATTCTCACCCGCTATTTCTCCTCTTTGATCGTGGAAAACGATATATTCCAGATATCTGCCCCGGCGCAGGCGTCCAGCACGCTGACCACATACTTGTGGTACGCGGATTCATCCGCCCTGATTATGACGGGCTGGTTCGGAAACAGCGCGCTTACTTTCGCGAGCATGCTCTTCAGCTCATCATGCGCCAGGGTGCGCTGATTCACTATAACCTTGCCGGCTTTCGTTACATTGATGATAATCTCACCCGGGCTTCTCACCGCGTCTTTGGAGTCGCTTGCCTTCGGCACGCTGATGGAAAGCTCTGACTCCAGCTGGTTGAATATGGACAGCGTCATGAAGAAAACCAGCGTCAGAAAGACTATATCGATAAGCGGGGCCATCTGTATAACGGGCTTTTGTTTCTGATATTCGGAAAGACTCAAGTTCGGCATCCTGCCCTCCCTTATACTTTCGCGATAAGTTTGATTATGTCCGTAGAATAATTCTCGACATCATTTCCTATTTCCTGCACCTTGCCCCTGAAATACGTATAAAACAGCATGGCCGGTATCGCGACGATAAGCCCGCCCGCAGTCGTGACCATTGCCTTCGA
>JBDRBZ010000098.1:0-6662 GCA_043822175.1 Candidatus Omnitrophota bacterium | reverse complement strand
ATGTGGTGGAGACACTGGATAAGACGTTCGAGGACAACGTAAACCTTGACGAACTGCTCAATGTCGACCTTACCGCGAAATACGCCGCAGTGAAGCGAAAGACGTCATTGCTGCTCAAGGATCTGAAGAAGGCGCTCAGGCGTGAAAAGATCATGAAGATACTGCTGAAACTGAATCTGGCCACTGCCTTTGTGGAAGACCTGGCCAAAATGCTGAGGGATAGTTTTTCTGATGTGGACAGGCTGGAGAAGCAGTTAGGCTTAAAAGGCAGGATCACATCCGCGAAGAGGAAGGCGCTTCTTAAACGCAGGCGGGAACTGGAGGCCGCCTACGGCGACAAATTTGACATCGTAAAGATGTGGGCCAAGGAGATGAGGACGAGCGAGGCGAAATTCCTTAAAGCCAAGAAAGAGCTGGTCGCGGCCAACCTCAGGCTTGTCGTCAGTATCGCGAAAAAATACACGAACCGCGGCTTATCCTTTCTGGACCTTATTCAGGAAGGCAATATAGGGCTGATGAAGGCCGTGGATAAATTTGAATATAAGAGGGGGTATAAGTTTTCCACCTACGCCACATGGTGGATCAGGCAGGCCATTACAAGGTCTATCGCCGATCAGTCGCGCACCATCCGGATACCCGTGCACATGACCGAGACAATTAATAAGCTTATACGCGTTTCGCGCGCCCTTGTGCAGGAAACCGGGCGGGAGCCGACGCCTGAGGAGATTGCGCATTCCATGAGGATCCCCGTGTCAAAAGTGAGGGGCATACTCAAGATTGCCCAGGAGCCCATATCTCTGCAGACTCCTGTCGGGGATGAAGGAGATACGCATTTCGGTGATTTTATCGAGGATAAGAGGGCTATTTCGCCGGCTAACGCCACGGCGTATTCGATGCTCAAGGAGCAGATGGACGAGGTTTTATCGACCCTCACTGAAAGGGAGAAAAAGGTGCTTCGTCTGCGTTTCGGGATAGGTGACGGCTATCCCAGAACGCTTGAGGAAGTGGGCACCGTGTTTAAGGTGACCCGGGAGCGTGTAAGGCAGATCGAGGCAAAGGCGCTTAAGAAACTGCGGCATCCCATAAGGTCGAGAAAGCTCAAAGGTTTCCTGAGCATGGGGCTCGGTTAATTGTATGTCCCGACATGTAGCCGTTGATGTTGCGCTTATTCCACCTGACCGTATTAAGAAAGCCGCTATAGCCGCGAACCGCAGGCTTGTCAGGTCCGGAAATACGGATATAATTCTTAACGGGCATGACTGCCTGCCCCATATTACGCTGGCAATGGGCTGTGTAAAGAAAAGCGGTCTGGCGGCTGTGAGGGAGTTACTTGCCGACATAGCAGGCAGATACGGCAAAATGGCGCTCACTATCAAACCTCAGAGGTCCGGGAAGGCATGGATGCCGATAATCAATACCCCGGAGCTGCAGACTCTGCATGAAACAGTTATGTCGGGGATGCTCGGATTTTATTTTTCGGGCGCCGCAGAAGGCATGTTTTACAGCAAAAAGGGCCGCCGGATAGCCGCGATGACGATAGACTATGTGCGTTCTTTTCCGCATCAGTCAGCGTTCGGTAATTTTAGGCCTCACATAACGGTGGCGAGCGGTGATATCGGCGTTGCCCATCCGGCTTATGATTTTGCCGCTTCGAAATTGGCCCTCTGCAGGCTCGGTAATTTCTGCACATGCGCAAAGATTATGGCGGTTTGGCCCCTGGGGGCGTGAACAACTTACGGGAGAGTGTTATGGCTTTGACGGTAGGCAGGGAAGCGGTTACGCTGAAAAAAGGCAAAGAGAAGGCCATAAAAAACCGGCATCATTGGATCTTCTCGGGCGCGATACAATTCATGCCCGATTTTGAGGACGGACGTATACTGCCGGTGAGGAGCTGCGATAACGAATTCCTGGGGCTGGCGTATTTCAACAGGAAGTCATCCATAACCGGCAGGATGATATGCTTTGAGAATGTCTCGCCGGAAGACGCGGTGCAGGCGGCTGTAAAGAGGGCGCGCGAATTGCGCTCAAAATTATTCGATAACGGTACAAACGCCTACAGGCTGATAAACGGCGAAGGCGACGGCATGCCGGGCCTTATTGTCGACGTTTACGGAAGCGTCCTGGTATTGCAGATTGCCACAATGGGCATGGATAAACTGAAGCCCGCGGTCCTGGACGCGCTGATTAAGGAATTCTCGCCTGAGGGCATACTCGAGAAATCGCGGCTGCAGTCCCGTAAGGAAGAAGGGCTCGAGGGATTTGAGGGTGTTATTTACGGCAACGTTCCGGAATCGATAACGATTAAAGAAAACCACCTGCCGTTTATCGTGCGGCCCATGCACGCCCAGAAAACCGGTTTTTTCCTTGATCAAAGGGGATCGCGGCAGATGGTGCGCCGTTTTGCCGAAGGCAAGAGGGTGCTTAACTGCTTCTCGTATACGGGCGCTTTCAGCGTTTATGCCCTTAAAGGCGGCGCGTCGAGGGTAGACTCTATCGATGAGTCTGAGGATGCTATCGGCCTGGCCATGGAAAATGTCAGGATGAACGGTTACGACACGCATTTTAACAGGTTTTTCGTGGCCGATGTGTTCGAATTTTTAAGATCCGCGCGCGCGGAATATGATTTCGTGATACTTGACCCTCCCGCTTTCGCGAAAAGAAAGACTGATATCGTTAATGCGTGCCGCGGGTATAAGGATATTAACCGGCTTGCGATATCTAAGCTCTCCGGAGCCGGTTTTGTGCTGACAAGCTCATGTTCCTATCATGTCGATGAAGGGCTGTTTCAAAAAGTGGTTTTTCAGGCGTCACGTGAGGCCGGAAGAAACGTGAGAATCATACAAAGGCACGCGCTTGCCTGCGACCATCCTGTCAACATATATCATCCCGAGGGGGAGTACTTAAAAAGCCTTTTGCTATACGTGGATTAGAGGAATCACGAAAGGGGGCGTATGATCCTGATAGTAACGCTTTTTTTCACGGGGATTATCTACCTGATAGCCGGCCTCGGTCTTGTGGAAAATCCTCTGCATATCTCTCTGGCGTTTTTTGCCTTTATTGTGATGTCCGCCGTTATGCTGAAACACAAGGTCAGCTGCCCTTTCGGCGTGTTATGTCCGTTCAGGATATGCCCGCTCAATAAAAAAGACAAGTAGCAGCCGCGGATAGTGGTATTTATGGCAAAAAATAAACCCGCTTGGTTTATCATAAGTTGTCTGCTTGTTATTGCCGCCGCCTGTTCGGTCGTTTACGCGAATTCGGTCAGGGGCCAATTCATATGGGATGACTATCACCTTGTTAAGGATAATGTCAACATAAGAGACGCGCGTCTGCTGCCGAATATCTTCCTTGAGGATCTCGGTAAAGGCGCGGGTGTCAGGTACAGTTTTTACCGCCCCATCCAGAGCTTAAGCTACTTTTTTGACAGGTTCGTATGGGGGGCTGAACCGCAGGGATACCATGTTACGAATGTTATCCTGCATGTGCTTGCGTCATGGGCCTGCTTCTGGCTCTTATATGTTTTATTCGGGGATATACTCCTTGCCGCTGTCCCTGCTTTATTGTTTGCCGTGCATCCTGTGCATACTGAGGCCGTCGCGTACATTTCAGGCCGGGCTGATCCGATTGCCGCTATTTTTATGCTGTCGTCACTTTCTCTGTATATTCTTTGGACCGGCAGGCGCAATAATGCGATTTATGCCTTATCGCTGGCGCTTGCCCTTGTTTCGCTCCTTTCCAGGGAGAATGCGATAATCCTGCCGTTTCTTATTATGCTTTATCATTATGTATTCAGGATAAAGGCGGATATTAAAAGGGTTCTGCCTTTCGCGGGCTTTGCAGTCATATATGCCGTGATAAGGCTTACCGTACTGAAGCATCTTATAAGCGGCGTTTCGTGTGAGACGTCTGTGCTGCAGAGGATTCCCGGGGCGTTCGCGGCCCTGGCAGGGTATGCGAGGCTGCTTGTCCTGCCATTTGGGCTTCACATGGAATACGGGAGAAAGATATTCGGCATAACGGATCCGCAGGTCATTGCCGGGATATGCCTGGCTGCGGGGATAGCGTACAGTCTCTATATATACAGGTATAACAAAGTTGTTGTGTTTTCGCTTTTATGGTTTATTCTCACATTATTGCCTACAGCCAATATATATCCCATAAACGCGTATATGGCCGAACACTGGCTGTATGTGCCCTCGATAGGGTTTTTTCTTCTGGCCGGATGGTGCCTTAAGGCGTGCCTGGGCAGAAGGCATTTACGGGTACTTGGCGCTCTGCTAATAACTCTGATAGTGTTATATTACGCGCTTTTAACAATAAGGCAAACCGGCTATTGGATTGATGCGCTCGGCTTTTATGAGAGAACACTCAAATATTCCCCTGAGAGTTGGCGGGTGTATAATTCCATGGGTGTGACATATGATGAGAGGGGCATGACTGATAAGGCGATAAACGCCCTTGAAACCGCTATCAGGCTGAACCCCCGGCACAATGAGGCATACTCAAACCCGGGGGCCATATACGCCAAGAAAGGGGATCTGCAAAAGGCCATTGATCTGCTTAACAGGTCCCTTGATCTTGACGATTCATATGACATGACATACTATAACCTGGGTAAGCTCTATACAGATACAAAGCAGTATCCCGAAGCCATAGGCGCTTACAGGAAAGCCATAGAATGTAATCCCTATAACGCAGCGGCGCATAACAATATTGCGGTACTCTATCTGTATTATTCCGGTAACCCAAAGCAGGCCGCAATGCATGCAGAGACAGCCGGACAGTTGGGGCATAGGGTGGATCCGCGGTTTATGAGTGATTTAAGGTCAAGAAATGAGGCTATTGCGCCTTGAAATGGTGTCGAGACTTGACAAAGGCATATATCTATGGTAAATTATATAGTTAAGACAATAAAAAGCAAATCAATTATATTACACAGTTACTTTAAAAGGAGGATTACTTTATGAGAACGAGAATGCTGGCCATATTGATCTGTACGGTTTTTATGGGTGTTTCTTTGTCTTTTGCGGTTGATCCCAATTTTGAGCCGTTCTACATATATAGCGAAAAAGGGGAGATGCACAACAATTTTGCTCCCAGCGGCTGGATGGGTGATTTTAAGGATCTTTTTTATTCCGAGGGCTGGCCGAACGGTTCTCATTCAGGCGCCACCTGCATAAAAGTTGTATATAAAGCCGGGGCATCTTTGGGCATGGGGTGGGTCGGCATGTATTGGCAGGACCCTCCGGGAAACTGGGGCAATATGGCGAAAGGCGGGTTTGACCTTACCGGCGCTAAAAAACTCAGTTTCTGGATCCGCGGGGAAAAAGGCGGTGAAATTATAAACGAGATTTTTGTAGGCGGTATAAAGGGCGAATACGCCGACACCTGCAAGGTCTCGATAGGCCCGATAGATCTCACGAAAGAGTGGCAGAAATTCGATATCACCCTTGAGGGAATGGATCTGTCGCACGTGATAGGCGGTTTCGGCTGGGCCACAAACCTTGTTAATAACCCCGGCGGGTGCACGTTTTATCTTGACGATATCAGATACGAGTAAGACGGGATTTTAGAGATATCCCTTTCGTGGGCCCAGGGTCTCGGGGGGTATCTGAAACAATACGTCATTGTTTTTAAGCACCGCCCTGCGGAACACAATCCTCTTCCTGGCAAGGTCTGCTTTATCCGGCACGGCATTCTTCATTATTTCTTTCTGTTCAAGAGCCCGTTTCTTGTTGACCTCGGACACTTTTCCTTTTATGAAAAACTGCTCATTAACGTGCACTTTGCCTTTAAGCCCTTTGATCTTATATCTGTGCTTTTTTGTCATGGCATGCCCTCTTTACAGAGAATAGTGTAGCAAACGCCTGATATCGTGTAAAGGCGATTTTTCGTTTACAAAGTTCCGCATTTGTAATATAATCAGGCAAACAAGAATGAGGGGAAGACATGGGAGAGCATTGCTACAAGATAGAAAAAAAAGACGGCATAATTGTCCTGGCCATGAAGCTTGACGATATAACACAGGAAACGAACGAGGCCCTGCTTGAGAGTTTTACGCAGCAGGTCAAGGGCGGGGTGAGAAAAGTCGTGCTTGACCTTTCGCAGACCGGTTTCATGCCGTCTATCGTGATCGCGACGCTGGTTATCATGGTGAAGAGGTTAAGGGAAATAGGCGGGGACGTGGTTGTCTGCGGGGTAGGGGATTGGGTATCGAGGCTCTTCCGGGTTACGCATCTGGATCGTGTGTTTGTTGTTTTTGACAATGCTGATGAAGCCTGCCAGTATCTTTCAAAAATCGCTCCGCGTTAAATAATTAAAATTCGGGCCAGTGCCGGATGCGGTTTTTTCTGCGTCCTGGGCCCCTCACCAATTGCGGCGCATATTGACAACGGCGCGCGAAACATTTACAATGGACACATAGAATATTCGGAAACGCATAGCCGTCTTGCTGGAGTCGCGCGGCATCCAATATGGGGCAAAACATTATTTATTCAGGGCTGATCGCGTACTTTTTCCTATCGTCGCTTGCGTTTTTCTTTCCGTTTGCCGGCATAATTTTGCTGGTGATGAGCCTGCCGCTTCCTTTTTCAAGGCACATTCTCGGTTCCTCCATTTATCCTTATGACGTGGTATTCACGGCCCTAGTGGCAGGCTATTTC